>JANOWB010000473.1:0-5514 GCA_031417695.1 Polaromonas sp. | reverse complement strand
CAGCGGCCGGTTTTAGGCAACAGCGGCAAGAAATGCTTCATCACCAGCGCCGGACCAAGGGTGTTGATTTGGAAAACCTGACTCAGGTACACCGCATCAAGGTTGGTGAAGCTGCGCTCTGGCTGGCCTTGCTCGCCATGCAGAAAACCAGTGGCGACGATCAGCAGGCGCAGTTGCTGATTGGCCGATCCGCAGAGTTCAGCAATGGATTGCGCGGCTTTGGCGATAGTTGATTCGTCGGCGTAGTTAACACTGACTTCTGTGCTGCGGCTCAGGCCGATAGCTTGGGTGTAGTGGGTGTCGCCCGCAAGCTGGGAGAGCATGGCAGCGCCAATACCGCCGCCTGAGCCGATAACGAGGGCCAGGGTTTTGGCTGAATCGCTCATGACTTGCCTTGCTGTTTTCGCCTGGCAGTTGACTCCAGCAAAACCCTGGTTTTCTCAAGCTCCTTCTGCAACACCTCAGCATCGGGCAGCACCGTTTTATAGTTCGCAGCCATGATCTTGTTCGGCAGCCCATCAAGCGCATACCGCGCCAAAGCATGGCCCTTGTCGGCGCAAAGAATCAAGCCAACCGGCGGGTTTTCATCCGGCAGTGTCCAGTGTTCTTTGGCGTAGTTGCAGTACGTGTGCATCTGGCCGACGTCTGCGTGCGTCAGGCTGCTGAGTTTCAGGTTGATGATCACCAAACACCGCAGGCGGCGGTGAAAAAGCAGCAGGTCAACGCGGTACCAGGTCTGGTCAATACGCAGCCGCCGTTGCCTGCCAACAAAAGTAAAGTCGCTGCCCAGCTCTAGCAAGAAATCTTCAAGCCGGTGAATCAGGGCCTCTTCAAGCTCTGATTCGGAATACTCATCCTTGAGGTTTAAAAACTCCAGTACATAGGGGTCTTTGGCGGCTTCGTCGGGGGTGATGATGTCTTCTGGCTTGGCAATTGCGCCTTTGGTCAGCATGGCTGCCTTGTTTTTTGACAGCGCTGTGCGCTCGTAAAACTGGCTGCCGATCTGGCGGTCTAGCTGGCGCACGCTCCAGCCGCCACGCAAAGCCTCGGTTTCATAGAACTCTCTGGCGTAGTTGTCTTTGACGATTAGCAGGCGCACGTAGGCGGACCATGGCAACGGGAAAGCATCTGCGAGATCAGCAAGGTCAAATTGTCGTAATGATCCCAGAGCGGTAAGACTCACACTCAATTCCGCAGACGCCGTCCGCACTTTTGCGCCCGGACTGGATATGCGCCGCTTGGGCAATTCCGCAGACAGCGTCTGCGGAATTGCCCAAGCCAAGTAAAACTGTCGCATCTGATCTAAATTACGACCAGAAAACCCCCGTCCAAATTGCTGCGTCAAATCAAGCGACAACTTCTCAATCAACTGCTCGCCATATCCTGCACGGCGTCTGCCTTTCTGTTCCGCCTCTACGATGCGGCGACCAATGTCCCAGTAACTGGCAGTCATCAATGCATTGACATTGCGAGCAGCGACTTGCCGTGATGCATGGAGCAGTTCAATAATCCCGCTGCGAATATCACCATAGCCCGCCGGAAGGGCACCAGACTTGGGAGCAGGTTTTGGTACGACTGGTTTCAACGCAGATTTCATAGTGTCATCAAGAATAAATCAAACCTCATCCATAAACCGCACCTTCACACTCTTTCCCTTTACGCCGCCATTGCTCAACTTTTGCTGCGCCAAGCTGGCCATGCTGCGCTCAATCGCTACGTAGGTTGAAAACTCGTTCACGTTGATTTTTCCGACTTGTTCACGCGTGAAAGCCGCAACTCCGCCCTCCACTCCAGTTAACGCGCCCAACACGTCGCCCGCGCGGATTTTTTCTGTGCGGCCGCCGACAATTTGTAGCGTGACCATGGGCGGCAGAAGCGCCTCGTTGCTTGCTGGCGTTAATTCAGTCAGCTTGTGCCATACGCTCTCTACCTTTTGCATGACTTCAATTTTGCCGACATAACCCATCTCGTCCATGCTGGCCAGACTGATGGCCACGCCTTCCTCGTCGGCCCTGCCGGTACGGCCAATGCGGTGAATGTGCACTTCAGCATCTGGCGTCACATCCACATTAATAACCATAGCAAGCTGTGCAATATCCAGGCCGCGTGCGGCCACATCTGTTGCGACCAACACCGAGCATGAGCGATTGGCAAACTGCACCAGCACCTGGTCGCGCTCGCGCTGCTCCAGCTCGCCAAACAGCGCCAGTGCGCTAAAACCCTGGTCTTTTAGATACGCGACCAGCGCGCGGCATTGGGATTTGGTGTTGCAAAACGCCAGCGTGCTGGCTGGCCTGAAGTGGCGCAGCACTTGCGCCACAGCACCCAAACGCGCTTCATCATGATCGCTGTCTGGCACCTGATACCAGCGCTGGGTGATTTTGGTTTTTTCATGCTGTGCTTGCACGGTGATGGTTTGGGGCGCTTTCATAAACTGCGCGCTCAGCTTGGCAATGCCTTCCGGGTACGTCGCTGAAAACAGCAGTGTCTGCCGTTCTTTGGGGCACTGCTTGGCGACTGTCACGATGTCTTCAAAAAAGCCCATGTCCAGCATGCGGTCGGCCTCGTCCAATACCAGCGTGTTCATGGCTTCCAGGCTCAAGTGGCCACGGCCGAGGTGGTCCATGATGCGGCCCGGCGTGCCAACGACGATGTGCGCTCCGTTTTCTAAAGTAGCTGTCTGGTTGCGCAGCGGCACACCGCCGCACAGCACCACCACCTTGACGTTTTCTTCAGCCCGCGCCAGTCGGCGGATTTCAGTCGCTACCTGGTCGGCCAGCTCGCGCGTTGGGCACAGCACCATGGCTTGCACGGCAAAGCGGCGGGCATTCAAGTTGGCCAGCAACGCAATGCCGAACGCTGCCGTTTTGCCGCTGCCGGTTTTGGCCTGCGCAATCAGGTCTTTGCCGAGCAATGCAACCGGCAGCGCGGCAGCTTGAATCGGCGTCATTTGGGTGTAGCCCAGCTGCGTGAGGTTGGCCAGTACGTGGGCGGGCAGGGATAAAGCGGCGAAGTCGGTAGATGTGGTCATCCCCAATTATCATGGGCAGAGCGATAAACATAAGGAAAACCCTGTGCAGACATTTGATTTTGATCTTTTCGTCATCGGCGGTGGCAGCGGCGGCGTACGCGCGGCGCGCATGGCTGGCCAGCGCGGTGCAAAAGTAGCGGTGGCTGAAGTAGCCGACATGGGCGGCACGTGCGTGAACGTGGGTTGCATTCCGAAAAAGCTGTACAGCTACGCCGCGCACTTTGCCGATTTTTTTGAAGAGTCGCATGGGTTTGGCTGGGAAGGCGCAGCGCCTGTCTTCAATTGGGAAACGCTTAAAACCAATCGTGCCAAGGAAATTTCTCGGCTCAACGGCATTTATGTGAACTTGCTAAATGGCGCGGGCGTGAAAATTATTAAGGGCTGGGCCAGGCTGCTTGACCCACAAACCATTGAAGTTGATGGCAAACAGTACACCGCCAAAAACATATTGATTTCAACCGGCGGCACAGCCTTGGTACCTGCCGTTGAAGGCCATGACCACGTCGTGACGTCTGACAGCATGTTTGACTTGTCGCCCTTCCCCAAGCGGCTGCTTGTGGTGGGCGGCGGCTACATTGCGTGCGAGTTTGCATCCATCTTCAACGGCTTGGGCGCACACGTTACCCAGGTACACCGTGGCGACAAAGTGCTAACCGGTTTTGACGAAGACGTGCGCAGTTTTATTGCCGCTGAGATGGCCAAGACCGGCGTTAACTTCAAGTTCAAAACTGAAGTCGAATCCATCACCAAAACCGCGCATGGCCTGCACGTCAAAGTCAAAGGTGACGGCGAGAGTTTGACCGTTGACACCGTGCTGTACGCCACAGGCCGTATCGCCAATGCGAGTGGTTTGGGGTTGGGAGCGGTCGGCGTTGAAGTCAACTCTACGGGCGCCATTAAAGTCGACAAGCAATACCGCACGAACGTGCCGCACATCTTTGCAGTTGGCGACGTCACGGCTCGCATGCAGCTCACGCCTGTTGCATTGGGTGAGGCGATGGTGGTGATTGACCAGCTCTTTGGCCCGGCGGCCGGCAAAGCGCCGCGATCGATGAGCTATGACTTCATTCCCACGGCAGTATTCACCCACCCCAACATTGGCACAGTGGGTTATTCAGAAAGCCAGGCGCGGGACAAGTTTGACAAGGTCAGCGTGTACCGCGCCGACTTTAAGTCACTTAAGCACACGCTGAGCGGCAGCACCGAGCGCACGCTGATGAAGCTGCTGGTCGATGACGACACCGACCGCGTAGTTGGCCTGCACATGGTGGGCCCCGATGCGGGCGAAGTGGTGCAAGGCTTTGCGGTAGCCATGAAGGCAGGCGCTACTAAAGCCGTTTTTGACAGCACGATCGGCATTCACCCGACCATGGCCGAGGAATTTGTAACGATGCGCGAGCCAGTTAAGGATTAAAATCGGAAATGCCTTACCTACCCAGCTTCATCGCCCCATCCCGCTACAGCAACGCTTCAGAAGCGCTTGCCCAAGTCCAGCAAATCTACAGCCAGCAGATTGCCCATTTGCGCAGCGCCATGCAGCGCTACGTGGCAGGCGAAACGTTGCCTGGCCACGTCAGGGCGTGCTACCCGTTTGTGCGGATTCACACTGAAACCGTTTCGCGCAAATTGCAAGACGCCATTGACGGCGCGCAGCTAAGCTACGGTTTTGTAGCGGGCCCGGGCCGGTTTGAAACGACCCTCACCCGGCCCGACCTTTACGCCAATTACTACCTCGAACAGTTCAAATTACTGCTGCAAAACCACGGCGTTGAGCTTGAAGTGGGCACCAGCACGCAGCCGATTCCGGTGCATTTTTCCTTTGCCGAGCACGACCATATTGAAGGCAATTTAAGCGCTGATCGGCGCAGCCTGATGCGCGACGTGTTTGACCTGCCCGACCTGGCCGCGATGGACGACGGCATTGCCAACGGCACGTTTGAAGCCAAGCCCGGTGAACCCCAGCCGCTGTCGCTGTTCACAGCAGCAAGGGTTGACTATTCATTGCAGCGACTTCGCCACTACACCGGCACATCGCCCAACCATTTTCAGAACTTTGTGTTGTTCACCAACTACCAGTTTTACATTGACGAATTTGTGCGCTTAGGCCACACGGAAATGCGCGACGCGAACAGCGAATATTCTTGCTTTGTAGAGCCGGGCAATGTGGTCACGCGCCGCGCTGGCTCAGCGGCTCTTGCGGGCGATGAGCTGGGTACGCCGCCGCCGCGCCTGCCGCAAATGCCAGCCTACCATTTGATGCGCCTTGACGGCAGCGGCATCACCATGGTCAACATTGGCGTTGGCCCAGCCAATGCCAAAAACATCACCGACCACATCGCCGTGCTGCGCCCGCATGCGTGGATCATGCTGGGCCACTGCGCCGGCCTGCGCAACAGCCAGCAACTGGGCGACTACGTGCTGGCCCACGGCTACGTACGTGAAGACCATGTGCTGGACGAAGAACTGCCGCTGTGGATACCCAT
>JANOWB010000472.1:0-13285 GCA_031417695.1 Polaromonas sp. | reverse complement strand
AGTTGAGCAACACCACCACGCCTTTGCCTGCGTTGGCGATGTAGCGCAGGCTTTCGTCCAGGTTCCATGAATGCATGGCTCGGCCGACCTCCAGCGCGTCGAGTACCGACAGCGGCTCATGCACCCGTGCGGCCACAGCTTCATTCGCCTCCCACTTGCCCTTGCTCAATGCCAAGTGCAAGCCCTGGCTGGGTTTGTCTCTGAAGGCGTGGGCGGTAAATTCACCCGCTGCGGTTTGCAGTGCGCGGCTGCCGATTTTTTCTACCAGCGACTCGTGTCGGCTGCGGTGTTCAATCAAGTCGGCAATGGTGCCAATCTTCAGGCCGTGTGCAGCAGCAAACAGCAGCAGGTCAGGCAAGCGGGCCATGGTGCCGTCGTCGTTCATGATTTCGCAAATCACCGATGCGGGAGAGCAGCCGGCCATTGCGGCAAGGTCGCAACCCGCTTCGGTATGGCCAGCGCGCATCAGCACGCCGCCATCAACCGCTTGCAGCGGAAAAATATGACCCGGCTGCACCAAGTCTTCTACCTTGGCGTTGCTTGCCACCGCCGCTTGCACGGTGCGGGCGCGGTCTGCGGCCGAAATGCCGGTAGTAACGCCTTCGGCAGCTTCAATCGACACAGTGAAGGCGGTTGAATATTTACCGCCGTTGCGCGTGACCATTGGCGGCAGCGCCAGGCGCTCGCAACGCTCACGGGTAAGGGTCAGGCAAATCAGGCCGCGGCCAAAACGCGCCATGAAGTTAATCGCTTCGGGCGTAACGTGGTCAGCCGCCAAAACCAGGTCGCCTTCGTTTTCACGATCTTCTTCATCAATCAAAATCACAATTTTGCCCGCAGCCATGTCGGCCACGATGTCTGCAACGGGGGAAATTACAACGCTCATGACTGACGGCTTTCTGGGGTCGGTAGGGTGGTTTGACTGGCTTGCAGCATGCGCTCTACATAGCGGGCCACGGTGTCGATTTCAAGGTTGACTGTGCTGCCCATTTTTAACAGGCCGAGCGCGGTGTTATCAATGGTGTGGCTGATGATGTTGATGCTGATCTCACAGCCCGTGCGGTCTGGCAGGTCTTCAACGTGGTTAACCGTCAGGCTGACGCCGTTAACCGTGATTGAGCCTTTAAAGGCCATGTATTTGCTGAGTGCCAGCGGCGCAAAAATACGCAGTGCCCAGCTTTCGCCTATTTCTGAAAAATGGGTAACGCGGCCCACACCATCGACGTGGCCAGACACAATGTGCCCGCCCAAACGGTCGTTGGCACGCAGCGCTTTTTCAAGGTTGATGCTGCCTTCATGCAGTAAACCGCTGGTTTTATCGAGTGATTCGGCCGACACCTCGACCGTAAATTGCTGCTGAGCGGGGTCCAGCGACGTCACCGTCATGCAAGCTCCATTCAGTGCAATGCTGTCGCCAAGGCCCACGTCGTCAAGGTAGCGCGCCGGTGTTTGTATGGCAAGCCGCTTGCCGTGAGCTGCTGAGTTGCCCAGGTCGTGGACAGCGACGATGCGCCCCACTCCGGTGATGATTCCTGTAAACATGCGTGTATTTTCGCAGGGATTGCACCTACTTTGCTGCTGCAGGCGCTTTGGCTTGCGTTTTAGATGCTTGAAATGGCGTTTAAAACTGATCGCGCCCGACCGGCCGTGCCCGCAGGCGAATATCGCCGCCGATCATTTCAGTGCTTAAAAACTGCAGCGGTGCCGCGTCTGCCAGCTTGGCCAGCGGCGGCAACTGCGCCATGCCCAAGCCAGCGCCCAGCAGTTTGGGCGCCAGGTAAATTAAAAACTCATCGACCAAACCGGCGCTGATCATTGAGCCATTGAGCTTAAAGCCTGCCTCTACGTGCAGGTCGTTTATCTCACGGGTGCCAAGGTCACGCAGTACTGCTGCCAGGTCAACTTTGCCGTCTATTCCGGGTAAGTAAATAACGGTGACGCCAAGTGCCTCAAAAGCCGCTTTTTTAGCTTCATTTGGCACTGCAGCGTAAATAATACGGGCGCGAACAGCTATTAAAATAGTAGCGTCTAAAGGGGTTTCAAGTCGGCTGTCGATGATGATGATGGCGGGTTGCCGAGTCGTTGTGGTCAACCGAACGTTCAGGCGCGGATTGTCAGCCAGCACGGTGCCAACCCCCGTCAAAATAGCGCAGCTGCGCGCACGCCAAGCATGCCCATCACCGCGCGCAGATTCACTCGTAATCCACTGGCTTTGGCCGTCGCTCAGGGCGGTTTGCCCGTCAAGCGAGGCAGCGATCTTCATGCGCACCCAAGGCGTTTTGCGAATCATGCGGCTGAAAAAGCCGATGTTAAGCTCGCGCGCCTCGGCCGCACCTGGGCCCACTTCAACCTCAATGCCCGCCGCGCGCAGCTTGGCAATGCCTTGCCCCGCCACGAGCGGATTCGGGTCTTGAACTGAAACCACCACTTTTTTAATGCCCGCTGCGATCAATGCATCGCAACACGGTGGGGTGCGGCCGTGGTGGCAACAAGGCTCCAGCGAGACATAAGCTGTAGCACTTGTGACTGAATTGCCTTTTTCTGCCGCATCCCGCAGCGCCATTACCTCAGCATGCGGGCCACCTGCTGGCTGAGTGTGGCCTTGGCCGAGCGTGTTGCCCGCCGAGTCCAGCAGGATGCAGGCTACCGCAGGGTTAGGGGAGGTTTTGCCTTGGGCTTGGGTGGCTATTGCAAAGAGATCTTTTATGACTTGGGGCTGCATGGCTTAGAGCGTTTGGAAAAAGTGCGGCTAAAGCCCCAACGTTAGCAGCGGTAAAACTTCAATTACTTTTCGGCTGGCTACGGTTTGGCCATCTTTGAGGGCAGGCGTGAATGGTACAGCCAGCTGCGGCATGAGTTTGTCAGGCAGATCGGCCGAGCAATCGCCTTCAACACAAAACACCTTCACAATGCGGCCAGTTTCGTCAATAAAAAACTCCAAAACGATGTGTTCAAAGCGAGCAGGCAAGGCTGACGCCAGAACTGATTCGAACGCGCTTGACGTTCTCGCGGCTTCGTCAAGCGCTTGCAGGTCTAGAAATATTTCGGGTTTAAAAGCCAGTACTGCGTCGCTGCCTGGTTTGGCCTCTCGCATTTCGCTGCTTGCGTCGGTTGCCACTGGACTGGGCGTTTTTTTAGAGTGCGTCCCGTTGTTGTGTTGCATCGGTTGCTGCACAGCTGCCTGCTCAGTCGGTGCTGGCGCGTTACCGATTTGCAGATTGGCAGCTGCAGCCAGTTGGTAGATGACTTGAACGGTGGAGCGAACACTTTTACCGGCAGAAAGTGTGGCGCCACTACCCGCTTCTGAGAAACTGCCCAACAAAATAAGATGAATTGCAGCGACCAATCCCGAAAAAAGCCAGGTGCTGCGCCCAGTCATGGCTTACTTGATGCAGTCTGCAAGCGGCGCGGTTGCGCCGCCGCCGATTGCCAAACTGCCAACATTGGTTTTAAGGTAACTGCCACATTTATCCCCTGACATTGAGCCCAATGGAGCCGTGGTGATGGTGAACGATGCAGCAGTCACTACCAGGGTAATGCTGTAGTTGGCCGCACCTAAACTCGGTACTGACGAATACCGGGAGTTGAATGTTGCATTGGTGCCCGTCGCCGTCGTGTAGGTGTTGTTCTCGGTGTAAAACCGCTCCAGCCAGCCTTCAGCTTGCAAAATCGCTGCGCGCGCTTCTGCCCGCTTGCCCCTTGCAATGTATTGGTTGTAGGCTGGAAGGGCAATGGCAGCTAGGATTCCAACAATGGCGACGGTAATCATCAACTCTATAAGCGTAAAGCCCGCTGATTCTTTTTTGGTTTTGTAGGTTTTCATGGCGATAGCTCAATCAACGGTTGCGAATAATTTCACGCCAGGTCAAGCGCTTGTCGAGGCAAGCCAACTCAGTTGCTGTGTTTCCAATACCTAGCGTGCCACTGCTATCTGTATCCACATTCAGTGCCGAGCAACTTTGCGAGCAGTCCTCCCAAGAATGGCAACATTTCACGTCGGGTGTGATGACCTCGCACTGAGCCGGGTTGGCAGGATTGCATTCGCAAGTGGCGCTGGCCGATGAACAGCTTGCCCCGCAAGGTGGTGGTTTTTTATTGGGCTTGGTACCAGCGGAGCTCACATCAAAGCGGTCGTTTCTCGTTTCACCCGCAATATCGAACCCCGGAATCAATGGAGCGCCAGCGATCTTGGTAACGAGGGGTGTGCCTGACAATACGTTTAAATTCAAATCAAGAGCGCGCTCGGGCACGCGGCAACCATCTGATGCACCGGTAGGCCCAATCGAGCGGATAAAAATTTGTGTCGAACTCAGGACCAGCGGGTTGAACACGACGGCTTCTGACGGCGCAGTGAGGTCAAGGTACCACCCCTTTTTGGTGACATAGTCCACCGTTCCTCTTTGAATCGCACGAATATCGTTGCCGCCTACGCTTACAAAGGTGGACGATTTTTGCACCAGATCGGTACGACCCACGGTCAAGGTTGTCGTATTTCCTGCGCGCTCGAAAAGGGAGTAAACGGTATTTTGATAGGGCGCTGACATCGGGTAGTCGTTGCTTTCCAGAATTTTCCCGGTGCTGAACACCAGCTGGAGCCCCCCATTGGGGTTGCGAAAGGGCTGCACGGCGGTGGTGATGGGTTGCGGCACAACAGCAGTGGTTCCCGTCAACGTCGTAGTGGCTTGGTAAAGAGGTACTGCCCCGGTGGTGGCCACTTTCCAAAGGGCTGGGTCAGTGTTGCTGACATCAAACTTCCAGACGTTGCCTTTTAAATCGCCTGCGTAAACAGTGTCGATGATGCCGTTGTTGTTGGTATCAATGGCAGTGGCGATGCCCAACCCGTTATCAATTCCGCCTGCGCCAACAGGGATTTTGATGAAATGCGTACCGGTAGTCCAGGTGGCAGTGCCCGAGCCCGGGCCGTCTGCAAAGAAGATATAGAGCGCTGCTTTGCCGCTGGTGCTGTTGTAGCCGTTGCCGTAAATAGCCGCCCATTTGCCGTTGGCCATGTAGCCGGTTTGGAAGGGTTGCCCATTGGTGCGCGAGGTTGGTCGGCTGACAATGTAGCCAATATCGGCATCGCCTGTCGATGCGCCGTATTCCCACTTGACCAGCTTGGTAATGGCGGCAGCGCTTTCGTCAACGTTTTGCGGCTTGGTCGCATCCAGTGCATAGACACCTTTGCCACCTCTACCCAGCGATCCAAACAGGTATTGCGACCAACTTCCGCCGACTTTCATTTCAGCGACCATAACGCTGCCGTCGGCATTGACACCGCCTGTGCCTGCGATGAGCTCAAAGTTCTTTGCGGTAATGGCTGATAGCTTGGAGTACGGTGCTACGGCGTTGATCTCGTACAGGCCTCTGGGAACATAGCCAAACAGCTCGTCGCCGGTCAATGCGTTGAAGGCGTGCAGCATGCCGTCATTTGCTGCTACAAACACCGCCTTGGTCGACGTGTTGCTGTCTTTGAAGGATGCATAACCGCCGCCGTACTCTTGCTCTGAGTAGCCAGCAGATGGCTCGCCCATGTACCAAGGCGACGAGTTAATGATGGCGCCCAGTTTGGTGTTAGGCCTTTTCCGTAAACCACCAGCAGCAGTTTCGTTTGAAGAGTCACCGCGCAGCCACTCCAGCCGGTCTTGACCTTTGGCAACGTCGTTTTGGCCACCGGTTAGGGGATTAGTTCTCAAAGCAATTTTTTGCGCGGCGTCTAAATTAGCCCAGCGAAACGCAATACCGCCCACGCCTGACATCGAAATGATGCGCCTGCCGGTGTCCCAGTTTTGTGCCGTGAGCCTCAGGCCCGCATCCCAGTCGGGCGACGCACTGATGACGTCAGCCGAAGAGATGGTGTAGCGAAAAAACTCACCGCTGGCGTTGGCGTCCACGCTGGCTGAGGCGGGCGTGATGCTTTGCGTGCTGACATAAGCAAAGCCGCCTGCGTTCACCCTGGCAGGTGTCGGTGCTGGTGCAGAACCGCCGGCTTTTAAAATGTCTCCGAAAATTTGTGCAAGCGAACGCTCCAGCTCGGCGGGATCAACTGCAAGAAAGTAGTTATCTGGTACACCATCTGCGCCAGTAGAGCCGTCCGCACTTTTCAAGTCCCACGCACTAACTGGAAGCGCGGATCCGACCACGTAAGTACCTGTTACCTTGGCGCGGTCAAAGCCGCCGTATTTGGCTGCGTACCAGAGCGGGTCTTTTAGTGATTGCCCAGGCACGCCTTTCATGTTGAAGACAGCAGTGGTTGCAGCATCTCCACCATTGCAAGCAGCGCAGCCGCCCGATGTATTGACTAAACTCGCCGGCGTGACAGTGATGTTTCGCGGGTCCGTGTAGGCAAAGCTATCGATACCGGAGTGGAAATGAACACCGTCTTGCCCGAGAGTACCTGATATGGCGTAGCCAAATCCCTGAGGGAGCCCTGTTGATACAGCAATGATCTTTGTCGTCACGCTGATTACTCTGGTGGATGTGTTTACTGAATACTCAAGCGTGCCCAAGATATCTTGGTCGAAGTCGCCACCTTGCTCTGAATCCTCCCAGTTAACTAAAAATTTACCTTTGGTTGGTGTTTGGTATACGACCTTGTAGTCCACGAGTGTGCCGCCACCAGCACCGTCCGATCCTTTGTCAAGACGGAACGACGGCGAGATAAAAACAAATTCGCCGGGCTTGCCAGGAACCGGAATTTTGATTCGAGGGGAGCCAGTCGACAGGGCAACGCTGTAAGTGTCAACTTTGAAAGCTCTCTTGTTGTTTGCAGGAATGGCAAAGTCGCTTCGAATCGGCTGCGTGTGAGCATATAGCGCTGCACCTGCCATCTTGTAGCCTCCGTACTGTGTTGGTGCTTCTGGACAAACACCAGTAACGTTTGCAAGCGAATCAACGCCACCTGAAATCAGCTGCTTGTCGCTGCAATAGCCATTTGGGTTCGACCCTGTTCTACCTACTGACCAAAATTTTCCGGCGGCGTATAAATCTTCGGCTGCGCCTATTTGGTCGGTGAACAAATCCACTTTGACTGTGGTTAGCCCTGCAATGTCGGCCGCACCGTCCCAGCTATTCGAGTCGAACGAGGTAACACTGGCATTAAAATTAACCACGCTACTTTTGCGGCAAAGTGGGTCACCGAAAGTCGCAACGGTTGAAGTGGCGAACGGGTCAGTCCACGCCGTCACAGTCAGACCAGCGGCGTTGTCGAAGGCTGGTGAGGCGATAGCGAAGGCTGGATTGGCATTGGCCCCTGCCAAGTATCTCAACGACTCAAGGTACATTTCGCCCATCGGGTTACCCCAGCTGCGACATTGACCGTCTGTAAGTCCAATTGATTGAAAGGCACATCCACCCGCCAGTGACTCGTGCGTTCCGCTGTCGTAATCGTAACCAACAACTTTCAGCTGATTGAGAGTAGAAACAATGCCAGTTAAGGTTGTAAAAATGCCGTCATCAGAGTTGACCTCATTAGAAAACGAGGTGACGTTCTTGCGAAGAACTCCACCAGAAATATTTCGGTCGTAGCTGCCGGTCATAAGTCCGAAGGCGGCTTCATTTTTTTCGCCGAATTTTTGCAGCAAGCCAACGGGTTTGTAGTTTCCGCGTGGGTAAAGTTTGCAGCGTGCGTCTTCGTCGCTCGTAAAGCCGCCGCTGAGTCCGGTTTTGCACACTTCGACTCTCGCAGCAAAACTTCCTTTTGCGTAGCCGATCCCAAGGCCTGTTGAATCACGAGATGGATTCGACCCTGACGCGCCAAGTCCCGACTCAGGGCTGTTCTGGTTGCTGGCGGATTTTTGCTCGCTCCAGTAACACTGCCAGCGTTCGTTGGCGCTCCACAAGGCATGATTGCCTTCCGCAAGCAAGATTGACGGTGCATCTGCATAGCCAAATGAGACATTGCACATGGTTATCTGTGCTGCTGCGACGGTCGCCGTTCCGTCAGCGGTCGTAAGAACAAAATTGGTAACTGCCGGGCTAAAAGGCGTCAGTTTATTAATATCAGTGCCGTAGTAATACTTAGCGAAGGCGTGGGCGTCGCTCGGCAAATGAGAACGCTCAAGCACAGAAATCGACACAGACGGTGTGGCTGCGCTGGTTGTATCAACCGCCCTGAAACCGCCGTACAAAATTCGCCGCACGACGTCCATGCGCGTCATGGTGGCCCAGTTCATGAAATTGCCGTTCCAGTTGTTTGCTGTAGTGGCGTTGGTGCAATACCCGTTAACGTCAATCTTTGTTTCGGGTATGTATCGCTGAGAAGTAATGTTGTAGCTGTAGCAGCGCTCGTTATCGAAATACCCGTAATACTTGTAGCTGTGTTTGTACTGGGTCTCGACCACACCGTCACCGTCGAGGTCTGAGAATTCGTTGTACGCCTTAAAGAAAAGCTGATGGTCTTTTGACATGTTTAGCATCACCATTGGCGCGCCTTTGGTCTCAGTGATGTAGGGCGGCAGCGGCGTCAAACTGATTGCCATTGCTTGTGCACACGAAAACGCCAGCCCCAAAAGCAGTACTGATTTGGCGCGTATTGCCACCCACACGGCGCCGAGGGCAGACCACAGTGCGGTCACAGGAGAGATCGTTTCCATGAGGTGAGCCTCTAATTTAGACTACAGCTGATTTTTGACACGGACGACAGATTGCAGCATCACCTGGGTAGACCCGCTGGCACCAAAACCCACCGCGGTGATGCGATAAATCGGCAACTTGCCGGCCAGGTCGTCCTGCGGTAAGGCTTCAAGCAAGTATCTCGGTTGCCTGCTCACCAGCGCGATATTTGCTGCGCCTGTGTAAGTGCCATACCCAACGCTGGCACCGGACGCGCTCCACTTTGCAGCGGTTTCCCAAACGGGCGCCGCGCCGTCTGTAAACGCGCATCTGCCTTCAGTGCAAGCGCTGTCGAAGCGAGTCTTACCATCTATTTGCTTGGCACGGCAGCCCGCGATTGACGGGTCACACTTGCTGCGATCAAAACGTTGGTTGCGCACATCCAGCTCCCCATCACGCAGAGCGGCCTCAGCCGCTTGAAACGCCAGATTGCGATCTGCCTCGTTGCGTGCGATGCGCGAAGATAGCGTAGAACTTTGCATGGCGCTGATGCCAAGCACGCTCAAAATAACTAAAAAAATCATGACGATCACCAGCGAGATACCGCGCTGGCGATTTGACTTGTCAGTGTGATGTTGATGGTTCATGTCTGTCACGATGGCGGGGCCGACCGATTACGCAAATTGACTGTGGTGGTGAAGCGCCGATAGCTCTGCGACGGGGGCGGCGTGAATTCGTTTTCGTAGCAATCGATGACGTTGGTGGCTGTGTCGTTGCCCGATGGCTGAATGGCTTTGGTCAGTACGCACAACTCGACCTGAACCACTCTTTCCCAATCGGCAGCTGCAATCGCACTAGCCTCAAACATTTTTTGCCCGGGAGCGAAGTCCCGGTTGTCGGTTGGCAAAACGTAGCGGGCTCTGAGCTGGTGAACGCCCGGGATAAGGGGTTGCGCATCAAATGGTCTAGCAGTGACCGCACCTGTGGGGTCGGTAGCGCAATTGAGCTGCCCCATCGTGGTGGTGCCAAACGGCGTGCCCACCACTGTGCGTGAGATAAAAAAGTAGGACCTGACCGCCCAAGTAGTTGTGACGGCACTTCCGGCTGTGGCGGTCAGATCAACCGGACGGTTACCAATGCAATCCACCCCTTGGTAGACGCCAGTTGCGGTAGTGCTGTAGGGGTCAGTCTGATAAAACACCGCAATAGAGCTCGACTGAGTGGTGCCGGCAGGCAGCGATAGCAGGCAGGTTTCTAAATCAGCAGTGGAGGTCGCTCCTTGAGGCTTGCGCATGCCGAACTCACAACCTAGAATTTTTTTGGCGGTGGGCACCGGCTCGCCGTCGGCAATATTCAAGGTGACAAACCCCGCTGACTGAATATTTCGAGTCAGCAAATTCAGCGCTAGGCGCCCGTTTTCCTCCATTTGCGAATTTTCTGAAACTGCGTTGTAGGCTTGTTTTGAATAGAGGTAAGTAGACGACGCAATGATGGCCAACAGCAAGCCAATCACCAGGCTGACTATCAACTCAATCAGCGTTAGACCGGTTTGCCTCTGCATGCCTTTGAATTGGCGGTTGATCATGGCACCGCCAAACCAGGGTTGACGTAAACGAAAAATGGCGTGCGTGCACACCGTACTCCAGGCGGTGCGGAGGCGGTCGCGGGGCAGCAATTTCGCCACGCGTTGCCGGAAGTGGTGGACGAACAAACCGTGGACGTCGACGGCGCATTGGTCAGCACTTCTCGAAAATCTTTGTCCACATACATTGCGGTAACGACGAAGCCTTCAGTTGTGTTGCCAGAAACACTGGCCGCACCGCCGGGCAAAGTTTCTTTTGCTTTGGCCAGCCAGCTGCTTAAATCGTCGCCCGCAATTTGCCCCGGTGTGCAGGCAACGGTGGCAGTTGAAGTGCGGCAACCGTTGCTCGTTAAAGTGGCTGCTGATGCCAGTGCATAGGTTTGCACGTAGTTGTAACGCCCGTCCTGGCTGGCTACCGGGTTGGTCTGCATGCGCTCGACGATGTCAATCGTCAGTTCAGAAATTCGGTGCTGCGCCCAGGACGACTTTTGAAATGAAAGGGCGTTAAGTTGCAGGCCGGCCATGCCGAGCAAGCCAAGCGAAAGAACGAGAATCGAAACGAGTGCTTCGATCAGAGTTGCGCCATTTTGTACCCGGTTGGTTTTAATTCGAAATGAAATCATGTGAGCAACCTTCGCGCTACAAAGCGGGGCAGGTATTGGTCAGACCGCGGACCCTCGCGCGGCCCGGTTTGCTAATGCAAATCGTTCTGCCGTAGGTGATTTCATAGGCGACGTCAGACGGTTTAAGTGCATTGATGTCAAATCTGAACAAGTTAGTTCCAAACCCGCCGGATTGAAATTTGATTGAGTTCGACCCGGGATCAATCTTCCTGGTAAAAGCGAACTGTGTACGAGAAACATCAATGGCGGCAACCGTTTTGAGCAAGGTGTCGCCCGCGCTCCACACGTCGTCTCCATCCTCGTCTACAAAAATTTGCGTTTCATATTTGCCCCACTCGATATCTGCTACACAGGCGTTGCTGACAATGCTTTTGGCGCAAACAATGACCTGCTTGTTTCTAACAATAGCTTCGCTGCGGGCGTAACTCAGCATGCCCACGAAGGCGTTGACGTTAGATGACAGGCGATTGGCGACAATAAAGTCGCGCAAGTTGGGGAGTGCAATAGCGGTTAACACGCCGAGCACAGTGACAGTCACCAGCAGTTCAATGAGCGTGAAGGCGCGCTGGTGTTTTAGCAAGGCGAGCCGGTTGAATTGCATTGCTACAGTTTAAGAATGCAAGCCATTCAAGCGCTAACCGCTGGTCAACAAAAACCAACCCTTTGTCTTAATATTTTGGTTTTAGTTTCAATCAGTCACACCCTCAATGATTCAGATACTCGCTGCAACTTACCGTTTCACCTCATCCACCAATGCCCTGAACTCATCAATATCCTCAAAACTGCGGTAAACACTGGCAAAGCGTATGTAGGCTACTTTGTCGAGCTTTTTCAGCTCACGCATCACCAGCTCGCCCAGGCGGGTGGAGGCGACTTCTTTTAGGCCGAGGCTGAGCAGTTTTTCTTCTATGCGCTCAATGGCGGTGTCGACTTGCTCGGTGCTGACGGGGCGCTTGCGCAGGGCCAGGTTCATGGAGCCGTGGATTTTGCTGCGCTTGTATTCAATGCGCCGCCCGTCTTTTTTAACGATGGCCGGAAAGCTGACGTCTGGCCGCTCGTAGGTCGTAAAGCGCTTTTCGCACGCCGTGCATTGGCGGCGGCGGCGAATGAAGTCGGCTTCTTCTGAAATTCTTGTTTCAGCGACTTGGGTTTCGAGGTTTCCGCAAAAGGGGCACTTCATGGCTGTTTTGGCCCAGTTCTAGGCCTGTTTAAGTGCTGTAGCCCAATAGATACGGGCGCGAGCAGCTACTATATTAATAGTGTTTTTCTCCCTCACCCCAACCCTCTCCCCGCAAAGGGAGAGGGGGCCGGAGCATGGTTTCACTGACGTAAACCGTAAACCGTTAACCGTAAACCGGAAACCGGCTTGTCAGCGCGGTAACTTTTGCGCGCACGGCTTGCAGGTTGGCTTCGTCGCGCGGGTTGTCGAGTACGTCGGCCATCAGGTGGGCGGTGGCTTTGGCTTCTTCGGCTTTAAAGCCGCGCGTGGTCATGGCCGGGGTACCTACACGCACGCCGCTGGTGACCATGGGCTTTTCAGGGTCGTTCGGAATCGCGTTTTTGTTGATCGTCATGTAGGCGCTGCCCAGCACGGCTTCGGCTTCTTTGCCGGTGATGTTTTTGCTGCGCAAATCAGCCAGCATGACGTGGCTTTCAGTGCGGCCGCTGACGATACGCAAGCCGCGTTCCACCAGCGTTTTGGCCATCACGTCGGCATTGATCAGGATTTGCTTTTGGTAGTCTTTAAAGCTCGGCTCCAGCGCTTCTTTAAAAGCAATCGCTTTCGCTGCAATCACGTGCATCAGCGGGCCGCCTTGCAGGCCGGGGAACACGGCGCTGTTGATCGCCTTTTCGTGCTCGGCCTTCATCAAAATAATGCCGCCGCGTGGGCCGCGCAGACTTTTGTGCGTGGTTGAAGTGACCACATCGGCAAACGGCACGGGGCTGGGGTACACGCCGCCTGCAATCAGGCCAGAGTAGTGCGCCATGTCGACCATAAAAATCGCGCCGATCGCTTTGGCCACTTTGGCAAAACGCTCAAAATCAATGCGTAAGCTGTAAGCCGATGCACCCGCAATGATGAGCTTGGGTTTTTTCTCATGCGCCAGCGCTTCCATGGCGTCGTAGTCGATTTCTTCTTTGGCGTTCAGGCCGTAAAACACGGGGTTGAACCACTTGCCGCTCAGGTTCAGCGGCATGCCGTGGGTGAGGTGGCCGCCTTCGGCCAGGCTCATGCCCATGATGGTGTCGCCTGGCTTTAAAAACGCCAAAAATACGGCCTGGTTGGCTGACGCGCCGCAATGCGGCTGCACGTTGGCAGCGTCCGCGCCGTAAAGTTGCTTGACCCGGTCGATGGCCAGTTTCTCGGCGATGTCGACGAACTCACAGCCGCCGTAATAGCGCTTGCCGGGGTAGCCTTCGGCGTATTTGTTGGTGAGCTGGCTGCCTTGGGCTGCCATGACGGCAGGGGAGGCGTAGTTTTCGCTGGCAATCAGCTCGATGTGGTGCTCTTGGCGGGCGTTTTCGCTCG
>JANOWB010000471.1:0-4867 GCA_031417695.1 Polaromonas sp. | reverse complement strand
ATTTTTTCAGCGTCCAGGCGCTCTTGTTCTTGCGCTTTCGCGTCTTGCTCTTCGCGCAGGCGGCGCTTTTCGTCCAAGTCGGCTTCCTGGCGGCGCAGCAACTCGGCGTGGCGATTGGCTTCTCCTTCGCGGCGCAGCAATTCAGCGTCGTCGACTAGAGAATCTTGCGGCGCAACGGCATCGGCTACTGCTTCATCCGCGGGCGCGTCCACACCGTCTTCGCGTTTAATGAAGGTGCGTTTTTTACGCACTTCAACTTGAATGGTGCGTGCTTTGCCGGTGGCATCAGCCTGCTTGATTTCGCTGGTAGATTTTTTCACCAGCGTGATTTTTTTTCGCTCGGTGGAAGCGGTGCCGTGGCTGGCCTGCAAAAAGCCCAGCAGCTTTTGCTTGTCAGGCTCGGACAACGCATCGTTGGCGTTGACGTTGGTTACCCCTGCCTTGACCAATTGCTCAATCAGGGTGGCGGTGGATTTATTCAGCTCAGCTGCGAATTGCGCGACGGTAGTGGTACTTGACATATGTGGTTTTCCTGTGCGGCCTCCATGATCATTGCTCTTTGGCTGCAGCGGAGGCATCCGCATCAGCGGTCACCTCAGCAGTAGCGTCGGCAGTTGCGGCGACAGCAGCTTCTTCCTCTTGGAGAAACCAGTGCGCGCGGGCGGTCATGATCAGAGCCGTAGCCTCTTCATTTGATTGGCCGGTGATATCGGTAAGTTCGTCGGTGGCCAAGTCGGCCAGATCGTCTCTAGAAGCAACGCCAGCGGCGTTCAGTTTGGCAACCACCTCAGGCGTGATGCCATCAACGTCGCGCAGGTCTTGCGACACGCCATCAGCGTTTTCTTCTTTGGCGATTTCCATCGTCAGCAATGCGTCTTTTGCGCGTGTACGCAGCTCATTGACCGTGTCTTCGTCGAACGATTCAATCTCCAACATTTCTTGCAGCGGCACATAAGCCACTTCTTCCAGGCTGGTGAAGCCTTCGGCAATCAGAATGTCGGCAATTTCTTCATCAACGTCGAGCTTTTCCATGAACAGCTTGCGGCTGGTATCAGTCTCAGATGCTTGCTTAACCGCTGACTCATCAGCCGTCATGATGTTGATTTTCCAGCCCGTCAGCTCAGCTGCCAGGCGCACGTTTTGACCGCCCCGGCCGATGGAGATCGCCAGGTTTTCTTCGTCAACCACTACGTCCATCGCGTGACGCTCTTCGTCCACCACGATGGACGACACGTTGGCGGGTGCCAAGGCACCAATCACAAACTGCGCCGGGTCTTCAGACCACAACACAATGTCAACACGCTCGCCTGCCAGCTCGTTGGTCACGCCGTTTACACGGGTGCCGCGTACGCCAACACAGGTGCCGATCGGGTCAACGCGCTTGTCATGCGACAGCACAGCAATTTTGGCGCGCGAGCCGGGGTCACGGGCGCAAGATTTAATCTCGAGCAAACCTTGCTCAATTTCGGGCACTTCCTGGCGGAAGAGCTCAATCATGTATTCAGGCGCTGAGCGCGACAAAATAATCGGTGCGCCGCGCAGCGTGTGATCCACTTCCATGATGACGGCTTTTACGCGGTCGCCAGAGCGCAGGTTTTCCTTCGGAATCATGTCGCTATGCGCAGGCGGCCTTCAACACGGCCAGACTCGACAATGATGTCGCCCTTGTCCATGCGCTTGACGGTACCGACAAAAATCTTGTCTCCACGCGACATGAATTCGGTCAGCAGCATTTCACGTTCAGCATCACGAATTTTTTGCACAATAACCTGCTTGGCAGCCATGGCGCCAATGCGGCCAATTGGCATGCTTTCAATCGGCTTTTCGATGTAGTCGCCTTCTTCGATGTCAGCAATCTCGTCGCGCGCATCGGTCAGCAACTCTTCAGCTTCGGGGTTTTGCAGGCCAGCTTCATCAGGCACCACCAACCAACGGCGAAAGCTCTCGTAGTTACCGCTGTCGCGATCCACCGCCACGCGAATATCAACTTCGCCGGTGTAAATCTTTTTGGTGGCCTGGGCCAGCGCAAGTTCAACTGCGCCAAAAACAACGTCGCGTTCGACGTTTTTCTCACGCGCTATGGCATCTACCAACATCAACATTTCGCGGTTCATTTGACTTACCTTTCGCTCAAAATTCTAAAATTTTTACCGTTTATCTGCATGAATCTCATATCAATATCAACTAGCCTGATCGGGGCTTACGGCAGGCGTATTTTTCGGTTTGCGGCCCTTGAAGTCCACCACCGGCGCAAGCCTGGCCTGATGAATTTCAGCCAACGTAAAACCCAGCGCCTGCAGCGGCGCGGGCACGCGCTTTTTGCTGACTTTTTGGCCAGGCTTGACTTCAGGCTCATCGCTCCAGACGATTTGCCAGCCGGCTACCGCACCTTCCGTTCGCTCCAGCGTTCCCCTGAACTTCTTTTGATTCGCAGAAATCGTTGTTCCCGCTGCTGCTGCGCCAATCGAGTCTTTCAGCGTCAGGTCAATCAACTCACCAGCAAAGCGCTCAAAATCTTTTTCAGTTTTCAAAGGCCTGTCAATACCCGGCGAGCTCACCTCAAGCCGGGAATACGCAGCGCCTTCTACTTCGAGCACGAATACCAACTGCCGAGTTACCTTTTCGCAATCTTCAGCATTGATAAATTGCTCAGTACCAGCAACGTAAGGCAAATCAATCGTGACCCGCAGCAAGCCGCCTTTGGTGCGCTCAATTTCCACCAGGTCGTAGCCAAGCCCGGTGACGGTTTGCTCAATGGTTTCGTTGGTGCTGAGGGCTGCCATTCAAGTGCTAAAAATGCCTGTAATTCGGTAAACGTAAAAACAATCGGCCAAAAAAAATGGGCGGTGTGAACCCGCCCATTTGGTCGTGAAAGTCGGATTATAGCGCGTAAACCCTCAACTGGGCAAGTGCAGCGACGCCAGTTTTTAACCGCGCCTTGACTGAAGACCTTGATCTGTTTAGTATTACGTATGTAATAACTGGGGAACGCCATGCACATACTCAAACTCACGCAAATTGGAAATTCTGTTGGGGCGATCTTTCCTAAAGACTTGCTGGCCCAAATGCGTCTTGAAAAAGGTGACGATTTTTATGTCACTGAAACGCCTGACGGCCTGCGAATCACCACGCACAACCCAGAATTTGAAGAACAAATGCGTCTCGGCCGCGAGATCATGAAAGAGCGCCGCGCCGTGTTGCGCGAGCTGGCCAAATGACCGCTTGGCGGTGGATTGACCGTACAGTCCTGATTGCGATACACGATATGCAGCTGGCGGAGCATGGCGGTGGTGCGGGCTTGCGCGATGGCAATTTGCTCGAATCGGCGCTGGCTAAACCCGAAAACCTGGCAGCCTATGGCGACCCTGACGCTGCTGCGCTTGCTGCTGCTTATGGCTACGGTATCTCGCGTAACCATGCATTCATCGATGGCAACAAACGCACAGCATTGGTAGCTGCTGAGCTGTTTTTACAGCTCAATGGCTGGCGCCTCGTTGTTGATGATGCGGACTGCGTGCTCACCATGCTCGCAGTTGCCACAGGCGACATCACAGAAGACGCCTTTGCTGACTGGCTACGTGCCCATTCGCATAAAAAAGACATTAAATAAGGCTCTGGCGCAATCAATACGGGCGCAAGCAGCTTCTTTATTTATAGCAGACTAGCCCTGCGCCGCCACCAGCGTGCGCGTATACGGATGCGCTGGCGAATCCATGATTTGTGCTAACGGCCCGGCCTCCAGCACCACGCCGTCTTTCAGCACCATCACTTGGTGCGCCATCGCGCGAATCACATCCACGTCGTGGGTGATCAGCAAGTAGCTCAAAGCCCGCTCGCGTTGCAAACGCTGCAGAAGTTGCAAAATTTGCTTTTGAATCGTCACGTCGAGTGCGCTGGTGGGCTCGTCTAGCACCAGCAGTTGCGGCTCAACCATCAGCGCCCGGGCAATCGCGATGCGCTGGCGTTGGCCGCCCGAGAACTCGTGCGGGTAGCGTTGCAAAAGGCCAGGGAATTGCGCATCAAGCATGCCGACCTCTTGCAACGCCTGCACCACACGCTCCTGCAACTCCATGTCTTTGATGTTGGGCTGATGCACCGCTAAACCTTCCCCCACAATTTGCTCCACCGTCATGCGCGGTGACAGCGACGAGAACGGGTCTTGAAACACCACCTGCACGGCTTTGCGAATCGCTTTGTTGTTCGCTGAATTGCCGTTCCAGGCCTTGCCAGCCATGTTCAGTTCACCCTTTGACGGGTGCAAGCCCAGCGCGGCAAGTGCCAAACTGGACTTGCCCGAGCCAGACTCGCCAATCACGCCCAGCGTTTGCCCGGCGGGAATGTTAAAACTTGCGCCCTGCACCGCCACAAATTCCCCAGTTTTAAACCAGCCTTTGAAGCCCGGTACGCTGACCGGATAACACACGCGCAGGTTTTTGGCGTGCATCACGTCCGGTAAGTCGGCGTTGGCACGCGCTTCTTGCACATCCCGCGTCGGCTTGCTGTCCATCAGATTGCGGGTGTAGGCGTGCTGCGGGTTGGCAAATACATCAGTAACAGCGCCCTGCTCCACAATCACGCCGTTTTCCATCACGGCGATGCGGTCGGCAAAGCGGCGCACCAGGTTCAGGTCGTGCGTGATCATCAACACGGCCATGCCATTTTTGCGTTGCAGCTCAGCCAATAGATCCAAAATTTGCGTGCGCACGGTTACGTCAAGGGCAGTGGTTGGCTCGTCAGCCAGCAGCAGCTTGGGCTGGCAGGCCAGTGCCATCGCAATCATCGCGCGCTGGCGTTGCCCGCCTGAAAGCTGATGCGGAAAACAATTGGCCCGTCGTTCAGGCTCGGTGATGCCGGTATCCGCTAGCAA
>JANOWB010000470.1:0-5842 GCA_031417695.1 Polaromonas sp. | reverse complement strand
CAAACCCAAGGTGCCGAGTAGCAGCATATCGTGCGGCGTTGCGACCAAGGGCAGCGACAGCGGTAGCGCCACGATGGTGGAGATAACCGCACCTATAAATACCGCAGGCATCAGATCCACATCGCTGCCGTGGGTATGGCTGTATTGCTGCAACGTCCAGTTGCTGGCAGCCGCAATCGGCACCATCAGCGCCACCAACATGCCGGTAATTTGACCGGAGAAATCAAGCTGCCCCGCGTAAATCCACACCATGCCAATACTGGCCACCACGATAGCCCACCAAGTGCGCGGGGCGATGGTTTGCCCAATGAATGCACGAGCCAAAAGCGCTGTAAGTAAAGGCGCCAGCGCCATCACCACCAGCACGTTAGCCACGGTGGTCAGCGTTAGCGCGACCATGTAGGCGGTGAACATAAACGCCCAGCAAACGCCTGAGAGCCAAAGCGTTTTACCGCCAGTAAAGAGCAGCGAGAATACCTGTCGTCCACGCAGCATTGGCAAAATAATCAACAGCGACACCACGGTAAAAAAGCTGCGCCAAAAAGTCAGCTCAAAGCCTCGGGCCGCCTCTAGATGCCGCGACACCACGCCAGCGGTTGACCACAAAAAGGCGACCAGCACCATCAGCAGCACGGCGCGGCGGTGCGTTAACCACGCCGCGCCAACTGCAGGCGGCGTGCGAGCGTCAGTGGCCTGCAAAATCGAGCAAGGTAAACAACTGCAGTCCAGCAGCCCTGAGCTTGGCTGAGCCCTGCAGCTCGGGCAAATCAACAATGGCCGCGCCTTCCATCACCGTGGCGCCCAGCCTTTCAAGCAGCTTTTTACCGGCCATCATGGTGCCGCCGGTGGCGATCAAATCGTCAATCAACAGCACTCGGTCGCCGGGCTTGACAGCATCGGCATGCAGCTCGACAGTGGCGCTGCCGTATTCCAGTTCGTAGGTTTCCTGTACGGTTTTAAAAGGCAGCTTGCCCTTTTTGCGGATGGGCACAAAGCCCACGTTCAGCTCGTACGCCACCACTGCACCCAAAATAAAACCACGCGCATCTAACCCGGCCACCACATCAGGGCGCAGCGCCGGGTCCATGTAGCGGTGTACAAAAGCGTCGATAAGCACCCGAAACACCTTAGGGTTTTGCAGCAGCGGCGTGATGTCCCTGAACTGCACACCCGGCTGCGGCCAATCGGGCACGGTGCGAATGTATTGGCGGAGATAAGCACCGTAATAAAAATCGTTGCTCGACTCTGAAGCAGGCAAATGGGCAGACGTTGTAGACATTAAGAATTGGCCTGAAGTGATGGCAGCCCCCATTTTGCCTTGCGCCGCTGCCTGGCCCGGCGCACGTCTGTCAGCACATGCCCATCTGGGTCGGTGCGCGTGTGCACCCGGCAGATAAGCAGGCAGCCGCACGCCACAAATCAGGGTTTTCGATGATTAAGCTGTCGCAAATTGAGGCAGGTCGTTTAACCGCATATTACCCAGCGCGCGAGGTGAAGCATAGAGTTCGGATGAGTCAACAAACCACAAATCCAAAAGAGCAAATGTCAAAAATTATTCACAGTATGCTTCGCGTGCTTGACCTTGAGAAATCATGCAAGTTTTACGCAGACTGTTTTGCCTTGCTCCCGTCGCATCGCCTGGATTTTCCGGCTTTTACTTTGGTGTACCTGCGCAATGCCGAAAACGATGCGGAAATTGAGCTGACGTGGAACAAGGATAGAACAGAGGCCTACACCCACGGTGACGGCTATGGACACGTGGGCGTTTGCGTGCCAGATGCCGTAGCCGATCGCGCGCGACTGACACAGCTGGGCTACAACCCGCTGGACATCAAAGAGTTCAAGAACGATGACGGTAGCCTGATTGCACGTTACTTTTTTATTCTGGACCCTGATGGCTACAAGGTAGAAGTTTTGGAGCGGCACGGTCATTACCAGTAAGCAGGCTGGTCCATACGGAGCCTGCCATACGGTACGCCAAGCGACGAATCGCTTAAAGAATTGAGAAGTTGAGCAGAGCAAATCAAACCAAGGAGACCACAATGAAAGTGATACCGATATTTGCAGCGCATAGCCTTGTGGCAGACAGCTGCGCCGAGGACAGTGGCAACGTGCCAAAAATAAACCTGCCGCTGACGCGGCGCAATCTGCTTAAAGGCAGCGGCGTGCTGATGGGCACATTGGCGATCGGCAGTGCGCTGGCGGTTTTGGCCCCGTCGCGGGCCTGGGCTGTTGAGCTCAAAACTCTAACCAGCGCAGAAGGTACAGCGCTGATGAAGATGGGCCGTGTGTTGTATCCGCATGCCAAACTGCCCGACGCGGTATACGCCCTGCTGGCCAAAGACCTCGATGCTGGCGCCACCAGCGACCCCGCTGCAGCCAAACTGATGAAGGATGGCATTGCCAGCCTTGACAAGTCAGCAGGGGGCAGCTTTGCTGCAGCGTCCGGCAGCAAGCAACTGGCAGTCGTCAAATCACTTGAAGCAACGCCGTTTTTTGCAGCTGTACGCGGCAAATGCGTGACGTCGCTTTATGACAACGACATGGCATTTGCAGCATTCGGCTACCCCGGCTCGTCCTGGGAAAAGGGTGGCTACATCACACGTGGATTTCAAGACTTGAAGTGGTTGCCATCGCCATCAAGCGCAGCCAGCCCGCCGCCGTGGATGGGTTAGGTACAGCGACTGGCGGCTCGTGATTCAACACACGACTATCTTTATTTCAAAATTTTTAACGGGAACCCATCATGGCAAAAATCGACAGTAACGACAGCGGCGTGGTCGTCATCATTGGCTCGGGCGCGGGCGGCGGAACGCTGGCGCATGAGCTTTGTGCAAAAGGCGTCAAAGTGGTGGTGCTCGAAGCTGGCGCCATGCAGTCCCAGGCAACCTACATCAATGATGAGTGGAAGTCATTTGGGCAGCTGGCCTGGCTGGACAACCGCACCACATCAGGCACATGGCGCGTTGCCAAAGACTTTCCAAACCTGCCGTCATGGATCTGCAAAACCGTGGGCGGCACCACTACCCATTGGGCTGGCGCGTCACTGCGGCTTCAGGACCATGAGTTCAAAACCAAAACGCATTACGGTGAAATTGCTGGTGCCAACCTGCTGGACTGGCCCGTCACGCTGGCCGAACTGGAGCCGTATTACGCTAAGGCTGAATTCAAGATGGGCGTGACGCGGACAAATGGTATTCCGGGTTTACCGGGCAACAACAACTTCAAGGTACTGAATGCAGGCGCCATGAAGCTGGGCTACAAAGACGTACACACCGGCAACATGGCCATCAACAGTGAACCGCGAGACGACAGGGGCCGCTGCATGCAAATGGGTTTTTGTTTTCAGGGCTGTAAATCGGGCGCCAAGTGGTCAACCCTGTATGTTGAAATTCCGAAAGCTGAGGCCACTGGCAACCTGGATTTACGGCCCGAATCGCATGTGTCGCGCATTGAGCATGATGCGGCTGGCAAAGCCAGTGCGGTGGTGTACTTTGACAAAGACGGCAAGGAACAACGCCAGAAGGCGCGCATCGTATGCGTGGCGGGCAATTCAATCGAAACGCCACGCCTGCTGCTATTGTCAGCCAGCCCGAAATTCCCTGACGGTTTGGCCAATTCGTCTGGCCAGGTGGGCCGAAACTACATGCGCCACCTGACAGGTACGGTCTATGGCGCCTTCAAGGAGCCTGTGCACATGTACCGGGGCACCACCATGGCAGGCATTATCCGAGACGAGGCGGGACACAACACCAAACGTGGTTTTGCCGGCGGCTATGAGCTGGAAACTCTCGCACTTGGCGTGCCGTTTATGGCAGCGTTTTTAAACCCGGGCGGCTGGGGTGCAGACTTCAGCTGGTGGATGGAGCGCTACACCAACCTGGCCGGCATGTGGATTGTGGGTGAAGACATGCCGCGCGCAACCAACCGCGTAACGTTGAATACCGCAGTCAAAGACAAATGGGGCAATGCTGTGCCGAACGTGCACTACGACGATCACCCCAACGATATTGCCATGCGCAACCACGCCTTCACACAGGGTGAACGGGTCTACCAGGCTGCAGGCGCAATCAAAACCTTTCGCACGCCACCCTACCCGTCTACACACAATTTAGGGACTTGCCGCATGAGCGCCAACGCCAAAGACGGTGTTTGCAACAAGTGGGGCCAAACCCACGACATGGCCAATCTGTTTATCTCTGACGGCAGCCAGTTCACCACGGGCGGAGCCGAAAACCCCACATTGACCATCGTCAGTCTGGCCATTCGCCAGGCTGACTACATTGCACAGCAAATGACAGTGAAAACGATTTGAGGTGGGCCTGCGGCTTCAGTAACTGCTGTTTTATCAGCTGATGCACTAGCCCTGACATCAGCTATTGCGGTCGCTGGCCCCTGGTAGTTAAATATCGAGAGTGTTTTCAGGCGGTTTAATTTTTTCCGGAGGCAATCATGTGTTCTGTATACGTCCACGCTGATCCGATTCAATACGAGGGGCGAACCCGCTCGCTTCGCATCAACAACGTTCTCACGACCATTCGGCTTGAAAATCTATTTTGGGATGTTCTGGCTGAAATTGCTGGCAAGGAAAAGAAAACCACCAACCAGATGATCACAACGCTGCATGAGGAGTTGTCAGCACTGCGCAACGACAACCCTAACTTCACCTCATTTTTGCGGGTGTGCTGCCTGCGCTATCTGTCACTGCCAAGGCTGGACGAACTGGCAGAAACTTATGCGTCGCTCAGGACCACGATTGTTCCGGTTTCACCGGATCAGTTGCGTCATTGAATCAGGCGGGCTTTTTTTCGCTCGGGCAAGCGTAGGAGAGCCGATTCTTTTCAAGCAGGGGCTACGGATCTGGCTTTGCCAGTCCGTAGGCTGTTTGCCTGCGGCTCCAAGCCTGCTTGAGCAGGTTTGGACAGGCAGACAGAAGCGAAGCCTCTGGCGAGCGGCGGCCTGCAAGGCCAGCGGCCCCCTCGGGGGCAAGGAGCTACACGAAGTGAGCGACCGTGGAGGCCAATCAGCGCCCTGCCCGCTTGCGTTCACTCTCAGTCAGATGTCGTTTGCGCAGGCGCACTGACTTGGGCGTGATCTCGACCAGTTCGTCTTCTTCAATAAACTCTACGCCGTATTCAAGCGTCAGCTCAATCGGTGGGGTGATCTTGATGGCGTCTTCTTTGCCGGACACGCGGAAATTGGTCAACTGCTTGGTGCGGGTGGCGTTCACGACGAGGTCGTTGTCGCGGCTGTGGATACCGACAATCATGCCTTCATATACCGGGTCGTTCGCCTTGACAAACATGCGGCCACGATCATCGAGCTTGCCCAGCGCGTAGGTGAAAATTTCGCCTGCGTCCATCGAGATCAGCACGCCATTTTTACGGCCGCCGATTTCGCCTTTGTGCGCTTCGTAGCTGTCAAAAATATTGCTGATCAGGCCTGAGCCGCGGGTCAGGTTCAAAAATTCGTTGGTAAAGCCAATCAGGCCACGCGCCGGGATGCGGTATTCCAGCCGCACACGGCCACGGCCGTCTGATTCCATGTTGACCAAATCGCCCTTGCGCTCGCCCAGGGCTTGCATCACGCCGCCTTGGTGCTGCTCTTCAATGTCGGCGGTGACCAGCTCAATCGGCTCGTGCTTTTCGCCATTGACTTCTTTCATCACCACGCGCGGCTTGGATACAGCCATTTCAAAGCCTTCGCGGCGCATGTTTTCCAGCAGGATGGTCAGGTGCAGCTCGCCCCGGCCCATCACTTCAAAAATACCTTCTTCATCGGTTTCGCTCACGCGCAAGGCAACGTTGTGCTGCAATTCTTTTTGCAGGCGGTCCCAAATCTG
>JANOWB010000469.1:0-2969 GCA_031417695.1 Polaromonas sp. | reverse complement strand
CGATCGGCTCGTAGCGCAGCGACTCGGGGCGGGTGATGACTTGTTCGGTTACCGTTTTGAATGTGGCCGGAATAACTTCTACCCGCGTGGTTGCGGGCCGGTCAATTACTTTGTCAACTTCAGTCTTATACGTCGCAGGGGTAACTTTCAGCTCTTTGCGCTCTGGGGTGGCAAGTACTTTTTCTTCAACTGTCTTGTAGCTGCCCGGCGCAATTTCAATGCGGCTGCTGGCGGCCAGCACTTCTACTTGCTCGCTGACTGATTTAAAAGTGCCAGGAACAGGTTCAGCCCGGTTACCTGCAGGCACCACAACGACTTGCGCACTCACGTTTTTGTAGGTTGCCGGCACTGGAAAAGACCGCTTGTATTCTGGCGTTACCAATACTTGCTCAGAGATGGTTTTGTAGGTGGCTGGTATGACCTCAATGCGTTTGGATGCCGCAACTGAAAGCACGCGTTCAGATTTGACATCGAACTTGGCCGGTGTGATAACTTTTGCGTAGCATTCGCCTACGGCAGCATTTGCGGGGCCATTCATGGTTTGGGCGTTGACGCTCAGTGTTAATAAAACAGCAGACGCGACTAGCGTTAATTGATACTTTTGCATGATGTCCTCTATATTGTGAAAACGGGAGTGTGAAGTTCTTACTTCCGGTATCGCTTATAGGCTTACTTGATGTTAGCAACTCTTGCAAAACGTAACCGTCTACATAAACCGGGTATTAAGTAGTGACCGTGTTGCAAATTCATGACGGCACTCACCAGTTGTTCACGGCAATTCACGGTGCCCCATGTCAAGTGAGTGGACGTAAAACAGCGGCGGCCACATTTGGTTTTGTCTATGCCCAGCAAGCAGGCGCAATGGCGGTGGTCAGGCCCTTAAGCGCGCGGGGCTTCGGCTGCAACGGGGCTTGCTGAGCGCGTCGCTGTCGGCGCGCTAGCAGCAAAATTTGATCAAGTCGGCATCAAGTGGTCAATTTCCTGCTGCATCGCTTGCACCAGCTGGCTGTACATCTTGAGCTTGTCGGCGGTGTCGCGCAGCCGCTCGGCAATCCGCAGTGACACCGCCAGCATTAGCTTGGCTGCGGTGCGGGGATCTTCTTCGCTAAGTTTTTCAAGCGCTTCGCGTGACAACACTGCGCAGCGCGAGTCCATGCTGGCGGTGCACGACGCTTGGCGCGCCTGGCCGTCGACCAATCCCATTTCACCTATCAGGCTGCCCGGCCCTAAAACTGTTACTGTGACAGGCGTTGTGCGGCTGACCACGATGTTCTCCACTGTGACTTCGCCTTCAAGCAGCAACAGCATGTAGCCGGTGTCGGTCTCGTCGCCTTCCTTGATAAACATCGTGCCCATCGGAATTTTCATGGGCATCATGTAGCTGACCACCACCAGCGCGTCGTCTGCAGACAGCTGCATCAACGCCGTGGGTGCAATCAGCAGCACGGCGGCCAGCTCGGCAGTGCTGGAGCCTTCAATAGCCCGCATCCGCTCTTTCGAGTTCATTAACTCGGGTGCCACGCCGATTGCCGGTTTTCGGGCACCAAATAATTTGTCGAGCATGATTGTTTTTATTCGATTGGGGTCTTAGGGTGCAGGTGCGAAAGCGCATTTTTCATGTTGCGTCTAAAATAATAGTAACTCAAGGAGCGTTGCAACAGGGGCTAAACCCTGCGAGGCTTGAGTGACGTGTGCCCAACTGCCCAGCACCGGTTGCAACGACGCTCGCCTTCTGCTACCAAGGTGAGTTGCATGCCCGTCAAAAATATCCCTGCGAAAAGTATTCAGTCCGATTCACGTGTTGTCGTCAGCAGCGTGCCGGCAATGAAGTTATCGGGCCTGGAGCCCGTCAACATCGGCACGGGCAGCCTGTTCGTCAATATTGGCGAGCGCACCAATGTCACCGGCTCTAAAGCTTTTGCCCGCATGATTCTGAATGGCGACTTCGAAGCAGCGCTGGCCGTGGCGCGTCAGCAGGTAGAAAACGGCGCGCAAATCATCGACATCAACATGGACGAGGCCATGCTGGACAGCCAAGCCGCCATGGTGCGCTTTTTGAACCTGATCGCCAGCGAGCCCGACATTTCACGCGTGCCCATCATGATTGACAGCTCCAAATGGAGCGTGATTGAAGCCGGACTGCGCTGCATTCAGGGCAAGGGCATCGTCAATTCGATCTCAATGAAAGAAGGCGTTGAGCTCTTCAAGCAGCAAGCCAAGTTGCTTAAGCGTTACGGCGCAGCGGCGGTGGTGATGGCGTTTGACGAAAAAGGCCAGGCCGACACCTACGAGCGCAAGGTTGAAATTTGCGAGCGCGCTTACCGGGTGCTGGTTGACGAGCTGGGCTTTCCGCCCGAAGACATTATTTTTGACCCCAACATTTTTGCCATTGCCACCGGCATTGAAGAGCACAACAACTATGCGGTTGACTTCATCAATGCGACGCGCTGGATCAAAGAAAATTTACCCGGCGCAAAAGTATCTGGCGGCGTGAGCAATGTGTCTTTTAGCTTTCGCGGCAATGACCCAGTGCGTGAAGCGATTCACACGGTATTTTTGTACCACGCCATCAAGGCCGGCATGGACATGGGCATCGTGAACGCCGGCATGGTGGGGGTGTATGACGACCTGGAACCAGCCTTGCGCGAGCGCGTGGAGGACGTGGTGCTGAACCGCCAACCACGGCTCGCTGCAGGTGAGCCTGCGCTCACCGCCGGTGAGCGGCTGATCGAGGTTGCCGAATCGGCCAAGGGCGCTTCAAAGGACGACAGCAAGAGGCTGGAATGGCGCGGCACACCCGAAGCGCCAGCCAGCGTGGGGCAGCGCCTTTCGCATGCCCTGGTGCATGGCATCACCGATTTCATTGTCAGCGACACCGAAGAGGCCTACCAGGAGGTGCTGGCCAAAGGCGGCCGACCACTACACGTGATCGAAGGCCCACTGATGGATGGCATGAACATCGTGGGAGA
>JANOWB010000468.1:0-12089 GCA_031417695.1 Polaromonas sp. | reverse complement strand
TTGCTGGGCGGCTCGATTTTGATTGAGACGGTTTTCTCCTGGCCGGGCACCGGGTTCTTGCTCAACTCCGCTATTTTTCAGCGTGACTTGCCTTTGCTGCAAGGCACTATTTTGGTGCTGGCCATGTTTTTTGTGGTGCTTAACTTGTTGGTGGACGTGGTGCAAACACTGCTTGACCCGCGTATTGCCAGATGAACGCACTCACAGCCAACCAATCAGCCGTGCAGCCGCTGGAGCGTTCGCCGGGTTACTGGCAGTCGGTGCTCACGCGCTTGCTCAAAGACAAGGTGGCGCTGGGTGCGGGCTTTGTAATTTTGATTCTGTTTGTGATGGCGATTTTTGGCCCGTACATCGCGCCCGCCGACCCCTATCAGTCATCCATCTTGGGCAGACTCAAAGCCATCGGCAGCCCCGGCTTTCCGCTGGGTAGCGACGAGCTGGGCCGCGACATGCTGTCGCGCCTCATCGTGGGCGCGCGGCTGTCGCTGTTTATTGGTCTGACGCCCGTGTTTTTTGCATTTGTGATTGGCACCATCATTGGCCTGCTGGCAGGCTATGCAGGCGGCTGGACCAACAGCGCCATCATGCGCACGATTGATGTGTTTTATGCCTTTCCGTCGGTGCTGCTGGCCATTGCTTTGTCAGGCGCTTTAGGTGCGGGTATTTTCAATTCACTGATTTCGCTGACGATTGTTTTCATACCGCCCATTGCGCGCGTGGCTGAAAGCGTGACCACGCAGGTACGCAATAGAGACTATGTGGAATCAGCCAGAGCCACGGGCGCCAACGCCTTCACGATTGTGCGCGTGCATGTACTGGGCAACGTGCTGGGGCCGATTTTTGTCTACGCCACCAGCCTGATTGCGGTGTCGATGATTCTGGCCTCTGGCCTGAGCTTTTTGGGCTTGGGCGTGAAGCCGCCTGAGCCCGAGTGGGGCCTGATGTTGAACACCCTGCGCACCGCGATCTACACACAGCCCTGGGTTGCCGCCCTGCCGGGCGCGATGATTTTCATCACCTCGATTGCGTTCAATATGTTGTCTGACAGTTTGCGTGCGGCTATGGATAACAAACGATGACGCAAGCTTTGTTACAGATCAAAGGGTTGACCAAGCACTTCCCTTTGAAAAAAGCGCTTTTCAGCAAAGGCGACGTCGTGCGCGCGGTCGACCAGATTGACTTTGACGTCATGCCCGGCGAAACATTGGGCGTGGTGGGTGAGTCCGGTTGCGGCAAAAGCACCACCGCACGCTTGTTGATGCAGCTCATCAACCCGACTGCAGGCGAAGTGATATTTGACGGTGCGGTGGTCGGTGGCCGTGACCTGCCGCTCAAAGAATTCAGGCGCCAGGTGCAGATGGTATTTCAGGACAGCTATGCATCGCTCAACCCGCGCCTGACAATTGAAGACTCGATTGCCTTTGGCCCCCAGGTGCATGGCCTGTCAAAACAGGAATCGCTTGCAAGGGCGCATGACCTGCTGGAACGGGTTGGCCTGGCCCCAGCCCGCTTTGCTGCGCGCTACACGCACGAACTTTCTGGCGGCCAACGCCAGCGAGTCAACATCGCACGCGCCCTGGCGCTGCAACCGCGTGTGGTGATTTTGGACGAAGCAGTTTCGGCACTTGATAAATCAGTTGAAGCGCAGGTGTTGAACCTGCTGCTGGACTTGAAAGATGCGTTCAATTTGACCTACGTCTTCATCAGCCACGACCTGAACGTGGTGCGCTACATCAGCGACCGGGTGATGGTGATGTACCTGGGCCAGGTGGTTGAAATTGGCGCAGCTGATGCGCTGTTTGACAACCCCGCGCACCCGTACACCAGGGCGCTGCTGTCGTCCATCCCCGCGATGGACCCGGAGCATCGCACCGAGCAAGCCGCCGTTTCAGGCGACCCACCGAACCCGATCAACCCGCCCAGTGGCTGCCGTTTTCATACCCGTTGCCCTGTAGCCCAAGCGATATGCGGGCAGCGTGCTCCTGTTTTAGGTAGTTTTCATAGCCCTCACCCGGTGGCTTGCCTCATGTACGAACCTGCCAGCGGCTACCAGAAGATGGAAGTAGCAGCATGACCGTGCCGTACGTCAGCATTGAAAACCTGAACGTCACCTTCACAGGTGGCGCACGCCCGGTTAAGGCTGTTAATGGTGTCGACTTGCGCGTGAATCGCGGTGAGGTGGTGGCACTGATTGGTGAGTCCGGCTCGGGCAAAAGCGTCACGCTGCGCTCAGTGCTGCGGCTGCACAACGAGCGGCGCACCACCATTACTGGCAGCATCAAGGTCGGCGAGCAAGACGTGCTCAAACTGTCGCCAAGTGCATTGGCTGACTTTCGCGGCAAGACGGCTGCGATGATTTTTCAGGAGCCACTGCTGGCGCTGGACCCAGTGTATTCAGTCGGTGCGCAGATCATTGAATCCATTCGTCGCCATGAAAGCGTGACCCAAGCCGACGCGCATAAAAGAGCGCTTGAATTGTTCGAGCGCGTGCGCATTCCCAGCCCTGAGCGGCGTCTGGATGCCTATCCCCACGAGATGTCTGGCGGCATGCGCCAGCGCGCCATGATTGCGCTGGCCCTGGCCTGCAAGCCGCAACTTTTGCTGGCCGATGAGCCAACAACCGCGCTGGACGCCACGGTACAAATACAGGTTCTGCTATTGCTGCGTGAGCTGCAGCGCGAGTTCGGCTTGTCTGTTATTTTTGTCACGCATGACATTGGCGCGGCTGTTGAAGTAGCCGACCGCATTGCCGTGATGTACGCCGGCCGCATCGTGGAAGAAGGCCCTGTGGCCACGCTGCTGCGCGCGCCGCGCCACCCGTACACCATGGCCCTGCTGCGCAGCCGGGCGCATGGGGCGATGGAGAAGGTTGACGGCAAACGCCCGCGGTTAGAGACCATTGCAGGTAGCCCGCCTGATTTGAGCTTGCCGCAAACCGGCTGCGCCTTTGCGCCGCGCTGCACGTTGGTCAATGATGCGTGCAAGCAAACGCAACCTGAGGCCACCGCTATTCAAGCGGGCCACACTGCACGTTGTTTGCGGCTGGAGGCCACCGCATGAAGATTGTTGTCATCAACCCAAATACGACGGCAGCCATGACCGCTCGCATCGCCGCCACCGCGCAAAGCGTGGCGAGTGTGGACACGCACATCATCGCCATCCAGCCCAGCGCAGGCCCAGCATCGATTGAAGGCTACGCCGACGAAGCGATGGCCGTGCCGCACATGCTGGAGGCGATGTATGCTCAACAGGCAAAAGATCCACTGATTGCAGGCTACGTCATTGCCTGCTTTGACGACACGGGTTTGGATGCTGCGCGATGCGTTCTTGATGCACCAGTAGTTGGTATTGGTGAAGCGGCTTGCCGTATGGCATCGCTGCTGGCGGCGCGCTTTAGCGTCATCACCACACTCAGCCGCTCGGTCAGCCCGATTGAACATAACTTGGTCAAGTACGGCCTGGCATCCCGCTGCGCACGAGTGCGGGCGGCTGAAGTGGCCGTGCTTGATTTGGAAGATGCTGCATCTGATGCCTACGCCCAAATCTCAAACGAGATTCGTGCGGCGTTAAAAGAAGACCGCGCCGAAGCCATCGTACTCGGCTGCGCAGGCATGACGGACCTGGCCGCACGCTTGTCAAAAGAGCACGGCGTACCGGTGATTGACGGCGTAGGCGCAGCCGTCAAGCTGATTGAAAGCCTGGCCGCGCTCGGCCTTAAGACCAGCAAACACACGACCTACGCCAACCCACTCGTCAAATCTTATGCAGGCGACTCCCCAAACTTTATGGCCCAACTTCAATAACCAATCACCATGCCCCTCATCAACGACACCGCCCACGCTTTTTTGCCCTACCCCGATGCTCCCGTACCGCACGCAAGCACCGGGCCTTTAAGCGGCCTGTGCTTTGGCGTTAAAGACTTGTTTGACGTAGCAGGCTACCCTACGGGCGGTGGCCAGCCGTTTGTCTTGGCCATGTCGGGCATCAAGGCGCAAAACGCACCGACTGTTCAAAAGCTTCTCGACGCAGGCGCGCGCTTCATCGGCAAAACCGTGACGGACGAGCTGGCGTTCTCCATGAACGGCAACAACGCGCACTTTGGCGCGCCGATTAACGGCGCTGCGCCGGATCGCATTTCGGGCGGCTCATCGTCGGGCTCGGCCTCAGCCGTGTCAAATAACTTGTGCGACTTTGCACTGGGTACCGACACCGGCGGCTCAGTGCGCGCGCCAGCCAACCACTGCGGATTGTTCGGCATACGACCCACGCATGGGCGAATCAGTTTGCAGGGTGCGCTTGACTTGGCGCCGAGCTTTGATACCTGCGGCTACTTTGCGCGCGATGTGAGCACCTTTGCGCGAGTATCTAACGTGCTGTTGGGTGGAGACACGGCGGCGCTGCCCGCAAAAATCAGGCTGCTCAAGCCGCTGGATATTTGGGCGATGCTCGATGCTGATGTGACAGCTGCGCAGACTTCGCCGTTGGCACGCGTGCAAGCGGCGCTCGGCAAAGCTCTTGATACCAACGTGATTTTGGACGACGTCGACACGCTGTTCTGGCGCTTTCGCTACATTCAGGGGCGTGAGGCGTGGATGGTCAATGGCGCGCTGATAGAACGCTTTTGCCCACCGCTTGGCCCCGGCGTTGCTGAGCGGTTTGCCTGGTCTAAAACCGTGAACGACGAACAATTTTCACAAGGCATCGCGTACCGCGAACGGTTTAAAAAGCACTTGGGTGACCTGCTGGGCGCAGACGGCGTGTTGGTGATGCCGACGGTGCCAGACATCGCGCCGCTCACAGGCGACGGTGGCGAGAAATTGGAAAGCTACCGCAATCGTTCTTTGCAAATGCTGTCAGTGTCTGGCTTGAGCGGCTTTCCGCAAATATCGCTGCCGCTGGGTCAACGCTTGGGCGCGCCGCTGGGCTTGTCTTTGCTTGGGCCGGCGGGCAGTGACTTGAGTCTGGTCAAACTCGCGCAGCAAATTGCTGAGCAGGCTGCGTAACGTCAGGGTGTGGCTGCAGGGCGCTTGCCTCGGCGTAGCCAAATTGGCGGTAACGGGCCTCGAAATTGATACGCTTTAGGGCTGTAGCCCAATAAATACGAGCGCGAGCAGCTACTGTATTAATAGCTGTTTGCGCCCGTATCTATCTGACTCAGACCAGGCCAACGTTCAAAACGTTAGGCCGCTTTTTTAGCCCAAGCGCTGCACCAGCCTTTGGCTGACACTTGCTTGCCAGCAAACAACGGGCAGCCGCCTTGGGCTGAGCCTGCTGCGCCTTGGTACAGCGCGCAGTTAGCGCAGTTTGATCCAGCAACGTACTGGGCGTACTTGGTTTTGTCAGCCTTCGTGGCATCGGCCACATAGCCCAGGCCCACTGCTGCGGGGTCTTTTTCATCGAGCAACGGGCCGGTGGCCGCGGCTGCCGGCGAGGCTGGCGCTGCGGCGGGTGCTGGCTCAGGCGCTGCAGGTGGCGTCGGTGCTGCAGCCACGGGAGCTGGCGCCGGTGTCGGCGTGGGCGCCGCGGAGGGCGCCGCAACATCAACCGGCTTTTTCTCACCGCAAGCTGCTAGCAGTGCAGTAGCACCAGCGGCAGTCATCAATGGCAATGCTGGAACGATTCGAATAACTTGGCGACGTGTCGTCATGGGAAATCTCCTTTGGCTTTTAGCTAATTGGATGTAAATAAAACAACTTACCTGCCGATGCTAACGCGCAACCGGCGACCACGGGTAACCGGATATTAATCACCTAGAACAAGCGTTGCAGTAGGACTACAGCGCTGCCTTGCGTAGCCGGGCAAACACGCGCCAGAAGGCGGCGTCTTGCGTGGTGGTGAAATTGATACGCATTAACTGGCTGGGCGCACGCTGCGCATAAAACAGACCGCCGGGGGCGATCAGGTAGCCCTCGTCCAGCAAGCGTTGGGCGAGCGCGTCGGTATCGACTCCGGTGTCTACCCAGCCAAACAGGCCCGCAGGCTCTGCCGCAAAGGTGCATCCGTGGCTAAGCGCCAGCTTCACGCTGCGGGCCCGCGCCTCACCCAGCCGTGTCCGAATGCGCTCGGCATGGCGGCGCAGCTGGCCTTGGTCAATGCACCAGGCCAGCGCTTTTTCAAGCAGTGCAGGCGTGGTCAGCGTGGTCAGCAGCTTGGTGTTTTCCAGCCGCGCTACCAAGGCAGGCGGCGCGGCCAAAAATCCCACGCGCCAGCCAGGCGCCAAAATTTTTGCAAACCCACTGACGTAGATGGTGCGCTGCAGGCCGTCTAGTGCGCACAGCCGCGTGGCATGCTCAGGGGCCAAGTGGCTGTACGTGTCGTCTTCGCACACATAAAAATCATGCTGGTTAGCAAGCTGCAAAACCCGGTGCGCGCTGCCGGGGCTGATGCAGTAACCGGTGGGGTTATGAAACACGCTGACGCTTACGAACAGCTTGGGCGCGTGCAGCTGGCAGTAGCGCGCCATCACGTCCAGGTCAGGCCCATCGGCGTGGCGGGGCACAGGCAGTATGCGCATGCCCAGCGCCGACAAGCGCGCGAATTCAACCGACCAGCCGGGTTCTTCCACCATCACAGAGTCACCCGCTTTGAGCAGCGTACGGCTGACCATATCGAGCGCGTGGGTCGCCCCGACGGTGGTGATGATTTGCGTGGCCGCCGCGCGTACGTTGATGGTGCCGAGCTTTTGCGACAACGCGTGCCGCAAGGCGCTGTCGCCCTTCGGGTCGCCATAACTGAGCGATGTGTCTTTAAGTGCAGCGCTGGTTGTAAATTTGCGTACCGCAGTCGCTAAAAATGGCGTGTCTAGCCAGTCAGGCGGAAACACGCCTATACCCGGCTGGGGCCGATTGCTGCCGCTCTCGAACATGCCGCGCAGCAGTGCGGTGGCGTCAATGGGGCGAGGTGAAGCAGTCAACTCAGTCACTATGTTTTTAGTAGCTGATCGCGCCCGTATTACTTGGTCTACAGACCGATTTAACTCTGCTCCTAGGGCCACACCATCACGCACATAAAACCCGCTGTTTTTGCGCGCCACCACCAGGCCCTGCGCCTGCAACTGGTCGTACGCCGCCACCACAGTTGACACACTCACGCCCTGTTGCTGCGCGCACAGCCGCACCGACGGCAGGCGCGCGCCCGGCGCCAGCAATTGGTTTTTAATGCGCTCGGCAAAGCGCGCGGCGAGTTGCTCCGTCAACGACTGGGAGGCGGCTTTCATCAACATCACTGATCCTTTGCGCACAGGTGTGCAGCCTGGGTAAGCAATACAGTTTTAAAAATTGACTGTACAACTGTACTGCTACTGTGCTGGTTTGGACTATAAAGTCAGCAGCATGAATTGGCAAGAACTCTCCGCCCTGCTGGTGCTGGCCACCGCCATGAGCTTTTCACCCGGACCCAACACCACGCTGTCTACCGCGCTGGCGGCCAACGTCGGCTTGAAGCGCGCCATGCGGTTTGTGTGCGCCGTGCCAGTTGGCTGGGGCTTGCTGCTCAGCTTGTGCGCCTTCGGTGTCGGCGCATTGATTTTGGCGATACCGCTGCTGGCATTGGCCATTAAAGCCGTCGGCGTAGGCTACCTCTTGTACCTCGCGTTCAAACTCCTTAATTGGGGTCAGACTCCAATTAATTCGCCCATCGATTCTTCACCTAGCGCCCGGCCGAACCCGCCAATTGATGCCACCAATCTCAACGTGACATTCGCACAAGGCGTAGCGATGCAGTTCGTCAATATCAAAGCCTGGATGCTGGCCTTGGCCATCGTCAGTGGCTGGATAGCCGGGCGCGCCAACCCGGTTGAGCGGTTTGCCATCGTGCTGCCGCTGATGCTGGCGTTTGCGTTTTTCAGCAACCTGACTTACGCGCTGATGGGCGCACTGCTCAAAGATTGGCTGGCGGGGCCCAACGGCACTGGCCAGCGCTTGATGTGGTTTAACCGCGCGATGGCACTGGTGCTGGTGCTCACTGCTTTTTGGATGGCGACGATATGAGCACGAGCACTGGCGCGCAAATTAGCAAAGGCCTGTGGCTTGGGCTGCTGGGTATCGTGATCTTTTCAGTCACGCTGCCCATGACGCGGCTGGCCGTGGGTACACCTGATGCACCGCAAATGTCGGGCTTGTTCATCGCCATGGGCCGTGCCGTGGTGGCCGCTGGTTTGTCGGCCGCTCTGCTGTTAGTCACCCGCGCGCCATGGCCTGCGCGTGGTGATTGGTTGCCACTTGCCATCACTGCAAGCGGCGTGGTGTTTGGCTTTCCGCTGTTCACATCGATTGCCATGCGCTATGTTGAAGCGATGCACGCCAGCGTAATTGTGGGTGTGCTGCCGCTAGCCACCGCGGCGGTCGGCGCACTGCTGCATCGCCAGCGCCCGTCAATTGGTTTCTGGTTGTGCGCCGCACTGGGCAGCGTGCTGGTGGTGGTGTTTGCAGTGCTGCGCTCGGGCAACTCAAGCGGCGCACTTTCCATCAGCTTTGCCGACTTGTTGCTGCTGGCCGCCATGCTGTGCGCAGCGGTGGGTTATTGCTACGGCGGCCGCTTGGCACAGCACATGCGGGCGGAGCATGTGATCTGCTGGGCGCTGGTGATTTCACTGCCCTTAACGCTGCCACTCAGCATTTACTCGTGGCCAGTACAAGCCATCAAGCCCAGCGCCTGGTGGGGCTTCGCGTATGTGGCGGTGTTTTCGATGTGGCTGGGCTTTTTTGCCTGGTACCGCGGGCTGGCGCTTGGCGGCACCGTGCGGGTGAGTCAGGTGCAACTGGTGCAGCCGTTCATGTCGATGCTGTTTGCGATTCCGCTGCTGGGTGAAAAGCTGGATGCGGTGACAGTTGGCTTTGGTCTGGCTGTGATTGCTACTGTTTTTATTGGCAAGAAGATGCCTGTGGGTAAGCCGAACTAAAAGTCGAAGTAAAGGAGCTAGAGATGATGTGGACACAGGCCGAACGCGCAGAAAAAATGAACCCGTCGGTGATTCGCGAGATTCTGAAGGTCACTGAAAAGCCGGGCATCATCAGTTTTGCGGGTGGGCTGCCGTCACCCAAAACTTTTCCGATTGACGCGTTTGCGGCCGCCTGCGCCACCGTGCTTAAAACCGATGGTGAGGCCGCGCTGCAGTACGCAGCCAGCGAAGGCTACGCGCCGCTGCGCGAGTGGGTGGCTGCTTCACTTCCATGGAATGTTGACCCAGCGCAGGTGCTGATCACCACGGGTAGCCAGCAGGCGCTGGATTTGATCGGCAAAATTTTGATCGACAAGGGCTCAAAATTGCTGGTTGAAACGCCGACGTATCTGGGCGCACTGCAAGCCTTTACCCCCATGGAGCCAAAGTTTGTTGGTGTAGCCAGCGATGCAGAGGGTGTTGACCTGGCCGATCTGCAGGCCAAAGCCAACGATGCACGGTTTTTCTATGTCGTGCCGAATTTTCAAAACCCGACGGGCGGATTGATGAGTGAAGCGCGGCGAACCGAGCTGAGCGCCACCGCAGCGCGAATCGGTCTGCCGATTGTTGAAGACAACCCCTACGGTGATTTGTGGTTTGACCAGCCGTCACCCCTGCCACTAACCGCACGCAACCCCGATGGTTGCATCTATATGGGCAGCTTTAGCAAAACGCTGGCGCCCGGTTTACGCCTGGGCTTTTTAGTCGCACCCAAAGCGCTGTACCCGAAGCTGCTGCAAGCCAAGCAGGCTGCTGATTTACACACGCCAAGTTTTAACCAGCGCATGGTGGCCGAAGTGCTCAAAGGCAATTTTCTGGACCGCCACGTGCCCACGATTCGCGCGCTGTACAAATCGCAGCGCGATGCCATGCTGGCTGCGCTCGATACCCACTTGGCAGGCAGTGACGTGACGTGGAACACGCCCGATGGCGGGATGTTTTTATGGCTCAAACTGCCACACGGCATGAACGCCGCGCACCTGCTGCCCAAAGCGGTTGAACGCAACGTTGCTTTTGTGCCGGGCTCGGCTTTTTATGCAGACGCACCGCAATTGAACACGCTGCGCCTTTCTTTTGTAACGGCGAGCGCAGATCAAATTAAAGTCGGCATTGCGGCGCTGGCTGCTGTCATCAAAGCCAACCTAAAAGGGTAGAAATGAGCCAACTCAAGATCTGGGGCCGCATCAGTTCCATCAATGTCAAAAAAGTCGTTTGGGCGGCTCAGGAGCTGGGCCTGGATTTTGAACGGCATGAAGCGGGTGGCGTGCATGGTGTGGTGAAGACGCCAGAATACATGGCGCTCAACCCGAACTCGCAAATTCCGGTGCTGCAAGACGATGGCTACGTGCTGTGGGAATCAAATGTGATCACGCGCTATTTGTGCGCCAAGCATTCAGCGGGAAACTTGTATCCGGACGATCTGCAAGAACGCTTTGACGCCGAACGCTGGATGGAGTGGCAGCAAACCACCGTCAACCCGGCCAGCCGCAACGGGTTTTGGCATTTGGTTCGGCTGCCCGCTGATCAGCGCAACCCAGCACTGATTGCGCAGTCCAACGCAGCGGTTGAGCCGTTGATGGCGATGCTGGATGCCCACTTGGCCACTCGCAGTTTCATTGTGGGAGAGCGCTTCACGATGGCAGATATTCCACTGGGCTGCGAAGTACAGCGCTGGTTCGGCCTGCCGCAATCGCGCGAGCCGCGCCCAAACATTGAACGCTGGTTCGCATCGCTGTTGGCGCGTCCAGCGGCCAAAGGCGTGCTGGATTTAGCTCTCGCTTGAAAGACTCTCGATGCAACAACGCCCCTACAAACAAATCGACGTTTTCACCGCCACGCCCTACTTTGGCAACCCGCTCGCCGTGGTGCTTGATGGCAGCGGTCTGGACGACGACGCCATGCAGCGCTTTGCCCGCTGGACAAATCTATCGGAAACCACTTTTGTATTGCCACCCACGAAAGGCGATGCCGACTACCGCGTGCGCATCTTCACGCCAGGCGGTGAGCTGCCTTTTGCCGGCCACCCCACGCTGGGCACTTGCCATGCGTGGCTGGAGGCAGGTGGTCAGCCCAAAAGCAAAGACGGCATCGTGCAGGAATGCGCCAAAGGCTTGATCAACATTCGCCGCGAGGCGATTGGCAAGCGACTGGCTTTTGCAGCGCCCGAGTTGAATCGATCTGCACCGCCCCCCGCCTTGCTCGCGCAAGTCGCAGCAGCGCTCGGCATCAAGGCCGCGCAGATCACCGCCGCACAACTGCTGGACAACGGGCCGGTGTGGCTTGGCTTGCTGCTCGACTCGCCTGAGACTGTTTTGCAACTGGCACCCAATCACAACGAGTTGATGCGACTCAACATCAAAGTTGGCGTGGCAGGCATTTACGCAACGCCCACATCACCCCTGATTGCAAGAGCCAACCGCGAAGCTCAAGCCTTCACGCAAAGCGAATCAAGCGCGGCCCCAGATTTAGAAGTCCGCGCGTTTGCAGCTTGCATAGGCATCAATGAAGACCCGGTAACCGGCAGCCTTAACGCCAGCTTGGCGCAGTGGCTGATGGCTGATGAGTTGATGCCCGAGCGCTACACCGCTTCGCAAGGCGTGTGCATGGGTCGCGCTGGGCAGGTTGATTTGCAGCGTGACGAAGCCAATGATCAGGAGCGCCAAGTTTGGGTGGGCGGCCAATCGGTGACTTGCATCGATGGCACTGTAACGCTCTAAGAGCAAGCCACCCATGCAACACTTACTTGTTAGCTTTTTTAACAGCAACTGCTTCGGGCAAAGTCTTTTCAGCCAGCGTGCGTGCCTGCGTGACCAAATTGTTGTGCGCGTCCAAAAAAGCTGCGGCAATCACTTTTCCCTCATTTGTGTTGCTCCAGCCCATCCCACCAACGCCGCCTGCTCCACCGCCAGCCCGGCCGATGGCTAAACCGCCGACGCCCAAATCGGTTGTGCGGGCAGAGCCGGTTGACGACGACAACTGCTCAGTGGTTTCGTTATCAGTGAGCAGCAACACCACTTGCGCCTCTTTGAACTTGACCTGCGCGGCAAGCCCCGCCACCTTGTCCAGGCCTACTGCCGACAGCACGCCGCCGATGTTGCGCCCAGCGTCTTGCTCTGAAAACGTCAGGCTGGGCACAACGGTGTACTGCGCC
>JANOWB010000467.1:0-8055 GCA_031417695.1 Polaromonas sp. | reverse complement strand
GCCAAAAAGCTGCGCCTGCCCAATGCCGGGCAAGCGCTGTAGTTCAGGAATCACGTTGCGGGCTGCGTAGTCACCCAAACCGACTGGGTCAATCGCTGGGTTGGTCGACGACAAAATCGTGAACAGCAAAAAATTGGCATTTGATTTTTCAACCCGCACGCCCTGCTGCGCCACGACTTGAGGCAAACGCGGCGTAGCACGCGCCAGCCGGTTTTGCACATCAACCTGCGCTAAATCAGCATTGGTACCCGGCTGAAAACTCAGCGTGATATTGCCTGTACCGTTGGCTTGGGCAACGGCTTCCATGTACATCAAACCGGGCGCGCCATTCATCTCACGCTCAATCACCGACAGCACACTGTCCTCTAGCGTTTTAGCTGATGCGCCTGGGTAGGCAGCCGACACCACAATCGACGGCGGCGCTACCGGCGGGTACTGCGAAATTGGCAGCTGGGTGACAGCGATGCTGCCCATCACCACAATAAACAGCGCAATCACCCACGCAAAAATGGGGCGATCAATAAAAAACTTGGCCATGTGCGCTGCTCCTTATTTTGCAGCTACAGGGGCAGAAGCGCTGGAGGCTGCGGGGGTGGCAGGCGGGACAGGCGTTGCGGAGGCGGCAGACGCAGTGGGAACCTTGCTTCCAGGTGCTTGCCACGGTACGGGTTTGACCACAGCTCCCGGTTGCAGCTTTTGAAAGCCATCAACCATGACCTGCTCACCAGTGGCAAGGCCGCTGAGCACCACCCAATCGCTGCCTTTAGCCGAACCGATTTTGATGGGCCGCGGGCTGACTTTTCCATCTGCACCCACCAACATCACGCTGTCGCCCTGGCCGGTGCGGGTAACGGCTTGTTGCGGCAACGTGATGGCGTCTTTGGCGCGGGACTGCTCCAGCCGCACGCGCACAAACAGGCCCGGCAGCAACTCACCGGTAGGGTTGGGCACTTCTGCGCGCAGGGTAATTTGCCCAGTGGTGGCGTCTACGGTCAGGTCAGAAAACAGCAGTCGGCCGGGCTTGGCGTATTCAGTGCCGTCGTCCAGCACGACTGTCACGCTGGCAGCATCCGCACTGTTGGCCTGCTTGATTTGCCCATTGGCCATGGCGGCGCGCAGCTTCATCACTTCAGCAGCAGACTGCGTGAAGTTAACGTATAGCGGATTGATCTGCTGCACAACCGCAAGTTGCGTTGCCTCGCCCTGCCCGACGAGCGCGCCTTCAGTGACCAAGGCCCGGCCAATGCGGCCCGATATGGGCGAGGTGACGGACGCATAACCCAGGTTGATACCAGCCGTTTGCACATTGGCCTTAGCCACAGCGACGTCGGCCTGCGCCTGCCTTTGCGCTGCCACGGCATTGGCGTACTCTTGTTTGCTCACGGCGTTTACCTCGACCAGCGTTTTATAGCGGTCTGCAAGCGCGGTGGTTTGCAGCGCATTGGCCTCGGCTTTGGCCTGGCTTGCCTTGGCGCTGGCGCTGAGTGCTGCGTAAGGCGCAGCGTCAATCGTGAACAACGCTTGCCCAGCCTTGACATCGCTACCTTCACGAAACAATCGCTTTTGCAAAATACCCGCTGCTCTCGCCCTGACCTGCGCAACGCGGGACGCCTCAAGTCGGCCCGGCAGCTCGGTGACCAAACCCACATCAGCCAAGGCGACGGTGACGACACCGACTTCAGCTGGCGGTGGTTTGCCGCCAGGCCCGGCGCCAGGAGGGCCTGCCGCAGGGCCTTTGCCACAACCAGCCAGCATCGCGATCAAGATCAACAGGGAAATAGGGGGCAGCGTCTTTTTCGCCGAGAAAATAGACAAGTAAGCAGCTGGAGAAAAGGCGGGAGCGGCAAGGCGTAGCATGGCAATGGCTTTCATAAGCGGTGACGCTGGCTTTAATGAAGGGGGAACGCGGCGTAAGCGACTGAAATGACTGCGCGGTCATTAATCGCAACTGTAAAGTTAACGGGTTTTTCCTTAACTGTCTGTAGGAAGGCGCGCCGCGTCAAGACAGCTGCGCACACGTAAAGCAGAACTTTACCCGAGCGGGACGCGAATATTGTCTAATTTACAAGCGTTTTATTGCTGTAGCCCAATAGATTCGGGCGCGAACAGCTACAAAAAATATAGCGCCCGCGAATTCGCACACCAGGTGCGAAACGCTGCTCTTAGTGCAGGTGCCTAGGCTTGCGGCCGCCGCCGTGGCCCGAACCGCCAGACGAACCGCCTGAGCCACGTGGCGGCTTGCCTAGCTGCATCGAGCTCACTAGCGCATCAAAGCGGCGCTCGAACAGGCGGTCAATGGCGTCGACGACTTCTCCCAGCTCCGAGCCGTCAAAGTGCCGCTCTAACAGGCCTATGGCGTCTTGCACCAGCAGATCGCGCTGTACCTGCATGATGGCCGCTGGCGTGGGGCCAACGAAGTACATGGCAAAGTCGTCTCTGGCCTCTTCTTCCTCGTCGCCATCTTCGTCTTCATCATCAAAGTCAGCGTCATAAAACGAGACTTCAATTGGGTCACCCGCTTCGGCCAGGTCGTTTAGGCCCATGCACATTTCATCGAGCGCCTGGCGAAAATCTTCGTCGCCCGGTACTGTCCAGCAAAGCTGCAACAGGTGTTTTTGGGAATCGAAACGGATGCCGGGCTCTTCCTCATAGGCGCTTTGCGCAGCTGCTGCGAGAGACTTGGCACCCGAATACTTCCAAAGCGGCTTCAGCGCCTCTTGAATTTGCTCAAAAGTCACGTCCTCACGAAGCGGCACCTCGCCGTGGACATGGATTTCAAAGGGGGTGATGTTGCTTGGCATGAAACTATCTTAACTTGGCGCCGGGGGGCCTCGATCCGATTTGAGTATGCGCTTGGTCGAAACTGCAAACGGCGTACCGGTTCAGCTCAAAAACGCTCTTAAACCTGTTAATGCTTGGTGCCCGAGACCGGAATCGAACCCGCGCATTCATGCGCTTGGTCAACATCGCCAACGGCGTACCGGTTCAGCCTAAAACCGCTTCTAAAACTACTGACGCTTGGTGCCCGAGACCGGAATCGAACCGGTACGCCCGCTATGAACGAAGCGGCGGATTTTAAGTCCGCTGTGTCTACCGATTTCACCACTCGGGCGGCTTCTACATTGTCAAACAAAACAGCCCCGCTGCGGGGGCTGAAAACATATTTCTTATCCGACAAAACCTGGAGGCGCGGCCCGGAGTCGAACCGGGCTAGCCGGATTTGCAATCCGGTACATAACCGCTTTGTTACCGCGCCCTGTCTCAGCAAACTTCAATGCATTTATCCAATAAAAAAGGACAGCATTTTTACGTGCTGCCCTTTGAATTGGAGCGGGAGAAGAGTCTCGAACTCTCGACCTCAACCTTGGCAAGGTTGCGCTCTACCAACTGAGCTACTCCCGCGATGCAAGCCTCAAATTATAGCTTATTTTTAAACCTTATCTGTGCCGCTACCAAAAACAAGCCCTGACAAAGCGTTAATGCTTGATCGCAGGTGTTGCCACTGGCGGCAGCACCACGATGGGGGCAGATACTGGGGCGCTGGCAGCCGTGAAGGCGGCTATCTCCTGGTCTGTAAAAGCGACTGGCATGCGCTCTAAAGCCACCTTCAATACTTGGTCGATCCACTTGACTGGAACAATCTCAAGACCGTTTTTTACATTGTCGGGAATCTCTTGCAAATCTTTTGCATTTTCTTCAGGAATCAGCACCGTCTTGATACCGCCGCGCAGTGCCGCCAGCAGCTTTTCCTTCAGCCCGCCGATGCCAGTAATTTCGCCGCGCAAAGTGATCTCGCCCGTCATGGCAACGTCGCCGCGCACCGGTATGCCGGTCAGCGCTGACACAAAGGCGGTCGCCATGGCGGCGCCCGCGCTCGGCCCGTCTTTAGGCGTAGCGCCGTCTGGCACGTGAATGTGGATGTCGCGCTTTTCAAAAAGCTCGTCTTTAATGCCGAGCATGGCTGAGCGACTGCGCACCACCGTGCGGGCAGCTTCAACCGACTCTTTCATCACGTCACCCAACGAGCCCGTACGCGTAATAACGCCTTTGCCGGGCATGATGGCGGCCTCAATCGTGAGCAAGTCGCCGCCCACTTCTGTCCACGCCAAGCCAACAACTTGACCAATTTGATTTTTCTGCTCAGCGCGGCCATAGTCAAACTTGCGCACACCTAAAAATTCATTCAGATTGTCTGGCGTGACCACGACTTTGGGCGTCATTTTTTTGAGCTGAATACCTTTAATAACTTTCCGGCAAATTTTCGACAGCTCTCGCTCAAGAGATCGAACACCGGCTTCACGCGTGTAGTAGCGCACGATGTCGCGCACGGCTTGCTCTTGCACTTCAAGCTCTTCAGCTTTAACGCCGTTGTTTTTGACTTGCTTAGGCAGCAGGTAGCGCATGGCGATGCTGGTTTTTTCGTCTTCGGTGTAGCCCGACAGGCGAATGACTTCCATTCGGTCAAGCAGCGCCGGTGGAATATTCATCGAGTTCGACGTGGCGACAAACATCACGTCGCTCAAGTCAAAATCAACCTCGACGTAGTGGTCACCAAAAGTGTGGTTTTGCTCAGGGTCAAGTACCTCCAGCAACGCACTTGATGGGTCGCCCCTGAAATCGGTACCGAGCTTGTCAATCTCATCAAGCAAGAACAGCGGGTTACGGGTGCCAGCTTTTGACAGGCTTTGCAAAACCTTGCCGGGCAGCGCGCCAATGTAAGTGCGGCGGTGCCCACGAATCTCAGCTTCATCGCGCATGCCGCCAAGAGCCATGCGCACGTACTTGCGGCCAGTTGCTTTGGCAATCGATTGGCCAAGCGAAGTTTTGCCGACACCGGGTGGGCCAACCAGGCACAAGATCGGCGCCTTCAGCTTGTCAACGCGCTGCTGCACTGCAAGGTATTCAACGATGCGGTCTTTGACCTTTTCGAGCCCGTAATGGTCTTCGTTCAATACGTTTTCGGCGTTGATGAGGTCGTATTTAATTTTGGTTTTTTTGCTCCAGGGCAGAGCAGTCAGCACATCAATATAGTTGCGCACCACAGTGGCTTCGGCAGACATCGGTGACATCAGCTTGAGCTTTTTAAACTCTGCGTCAACTTTTTTGCGCGCCTCTTTTGGCATTTTGGCGGCTTTGATCTTTTTCTCGATCTCGTCTACGTCAGCGCCGTCTTCACCCTCGCCCAGCTCTTTTTGAATAGCCTTGACTTGCTCATTCAAGTAAAAGTCGCGCTGATTTTTTTCCATCTGCCGTTTGACACGGCCACGGATTTTTTTATCGACATTCAAAATATCGACTTCGCGCTCAAGCTGCTCGTACAAGTTTTCGAGCCGCTCTTTGACGGGCGACAGGTCAAGAATGACCTGCTTGGCGTCTAGCTTGAGGGGCAAGTGCGCAGCAATCGTGTCGGCCAAACGACCCGCATCGTCAATGCTGGAAATGGACGTCAAAATCTCAGGCGGAATTTTTTTGTTGAGTTTGACGTAATGGTCAAACTGCTGCATGACCGCGCGGCGCAATGCCTCAATCTCGCTCGAGTTATCGTTAGGGATGGCAGGCGCCTCGACTGGCGTAACGTTAGCGGTGAAATGCAGCTCACCGTCAACAATACTGTTGACCTTGGCGCGCTGCTGCCCTTCTACCAGCACCTTAACGGTACCGTCTGGCAACTTGAGCAACTGCAAAATAGTGGCGACGCAACCGACTTCAAACATGTCTTGAACCGACGGCTCGTCTTTGGCAGCGGCTTTTTGAGCCACCAGCATGATTCGTCGCTCGGATTCCATCGCAGACTCTAGCGCCTTGATGCTCTTGGGGCGACCCACAAATAACGGAATGACCATGTGCGGGAACACGACTACGTCGCGCAGCGGCAGCAAAGGCAAATCGATGGGCGTAGCAGGCATGGGAGTGTGGCCGGACATAGGTGCCTTATTTAAACTGAGAATTCAAGCTCTGTAACGCTTACAGCCGACTTCAGGACGACTGTTTGAAATAATTAGGGCCTCGACCCCGAAATTCAAGCTCACCAGCGCCGAACTACGCCTTTTTTGCGGATTCGCGGTAAACCAGCAGCGGCGCCTTGTTTTCGTCAATCGTGGATTCGTCTACGACGACCTTGTCTACGTTGGTCGCTGTGGGCAAATCAAACATGGTGTCGATCAACGATTGCTCAAGAATAGACCGCAATCCACGAGCGCCCGTCTTGCGCGCCAGCGCTTTGCGGGCGATGGCTTTCAGTGCTGATGGCCGGATTTCCAGATCAACGCCTTCCATGGCGAGCAGTTTGCTGAACTGCTTGACAACTGCGTTTTTGGGCTCGGTCAAAATTTGCACCAAAGCGTCTTCACTGAGCTCTGCTAGCGTGGCCACTACCGGCATGCGGCCCACCAGCTCGGGAATCAAGCCAAACTTGATCAAGTCTTCGGGCTCGACGTCTTTGAACGACTCAGTCAGGCTACGGGCTTTTTTACTTTTCACCGCGGCGCCAAAGCCGATGCCAGACGACTCAGTGCGGTTTTCAATGACCTTTTCAAGGCCTGAAAAAGCACCGCCGCAAATAAACAAAATGTTGGTGGTGTCGACCTGCAAAAAGTCTTGATTTGGATGCTTGCGCCCGCCTTGGGGCGGCACCGACGCCATCGTGCCTTCAATCAGCTTGAGCAAGGCCTGCTGCACGCCCTCGCCCGACACGTCACGCGTGATGGACGGGTTATCAGACTTGCGGGAAATTTTGTCAATCTCGTCGATATAAACGATGCCTTGTTGCGCGCGTTCAACTTCGTAGTTGCAGCTTTGCAGCAGCTTTTGAATAATGTTTTCAACGTCCTCGCCCACATAACCTGCCTCGGTCAGTGTGGTCGCGTCGGCCATGACGAAAGGCACGTTCAGCGTGCGCGCCAAGGTTTGCGCCAACAGTGTTTTGCCTGAGCCGGTAGGGCCGATTAGCAAAATATTGCTCTTTGTTAGCTCTACGTCGTCCTTGTTGGCTTTTTCTTTGTGCCGCAGCCGCTTGTAGTGGTTGTAGACCGCCACCGCTAACGTGCGTTTGGCGGGCTCTTGGCCGATCACATAGCCATCAAGGGTGTTTTTGATTTCTTGAGGCGTGGGCAGATCGCCGCGCGTTTCGCGATCGTCTTCACCTGCGGGGAGCTCGTCGCGAATGATTTCGTTGCAAAGCTCGATGCACTCGTCACAAACGAAGACGGACGGGCCGGCGATCAATTTTTTGACTTCGTGCTGACTCTTTCCGCAAAAAGAGCAGTACAGAGTTTTTTCGGTAGAAGAGCCTTTTTTGTCGGCCATTATGGAGCTGCCTTTTCGAATGCCTGCACAATTTTTACCAATGATAACCAAATAAAAACGGCGCTTGCTGCTACACAAAGCGCCGCTTCATTTGGATCCGCCCAGCGATTACGGGCGCTTGGATATCACCTGATCAACCAAGCCATAGTCTTTCGACTCGCTAGCGGATAACCAGTAATCGCGTTCCATATCGCGTGCAATCTTTTCCAGCGGCTGGCCGGTGCGCTCAGATAAGATTTTATTAAGCTGTTCGCGCGTTTTCAAGATTTCGCGAGCTGAAATTTCAATGTCACTGGCCATACCGCGCGCGCCGCCAGACGGCTGGTGAATCATCACGCTGGAGTTTGGCAATGCAAATCGCTTGCCCTTTGCACCAGCCGCCAACAAAAATGAACCCATGCTGGCCGCCATGCCTGTACACAACGTCGAGACGTCAGGCTTGATGAAATTCATCGTGTCGAAAATGGCGAGGCCGGCGCTGACCGAACCGCCAGGCGAGTTGATGTAGAGCGAAATGTCTTTATCGGGATTTTCACTTTCCAGAAACAGTAACTGCGCCACCACCAGGTTGGCCATGTAGTCTTCCACTGGGCCCACCAGAAAAATGACGCGCTCTTTGAGAAGGCGCGAATAGATGTCGTACGACCGCTCGCCACGGCCTGACTGCTCAATGACCATGGGCACAAGACCCAGCGCCTCGGTTTGCAGTGAATCGGAAGCACTGAACGGAGTACTGTCAGATTGGTTTTT
>JANOWB010000466.1:0-2136 GCA_031417695.1 Polaromonas sp. | reverse complement strand
GCAACTGGGAGCTAGAGCGGTACGCCGACGCGTTTTAGGGCGACTTCTGGGCTTTATCTTTTGACGGCAGCGTTGCCAGCACCACGCCCAGCAGCGCCACGCCAAAGGCCAGCGCTTGCAGGCCACTCAACGTTTCACCTAAAAACACCACGCCCACCGCCGCCGCGCTAACGGGCAAGAACACGGTGAACACGCCCGCTTGGCCCGCGTCGATAGTTTTAAGCCCGGTCATCCACAGCCACACCGTCCACACGCTGGCGGCCAGCGAATAAAACACCAGCAGCAGCCAACTAGGCGCGGCCAAGCTGGCGAAGTCAAACTGCCAGGCTGCCCACAGCCCCATCGGGGTGACGAGCGCAAAGCCCCACAAGTTAATCAGCGCGCTGATGCGCTTGGGGCTGAGCGCGCCGACCAGCTTTTTGCCAATCACTGCATAGGCAGCTTCGCACAACACCGCGCAGACCAGCAAAAAGGTGCCTAAAACGGCATTTTTAGGGCTAAAACCGGCATCTAGCCCAATAGATACGGGCGCAAGCAGCTCCTGTTTTGATAGTGATACCAGCGTCACACCCAGCACCGCACACACCACTGCAGCCCAAGTGCGCAGGCTAATTCGCTCGCCCAAAAACGCCCAGCTCATCAACGCAACTGCAGCGGGTATGGTTGCCATCACCACGCCTGCGGTCACGGCGCTGGTCATGCTGACGCCAAACAACATGCAAATTGAGAAGAGAAAATTGCCCAGAAACGACTCCAAAAAAAGCAGCTTTTTGGTTTGCAAAGTCAATGGTTTTTCATCGGCCGGCTTTTTAAGCCAATTCAACATGGCGGCGCCGCCAATGCCAAAACGCAGCCAAGCCAGCAAAAAAACGGGCAGGGCGGCAACCAGCGGTTTTGAAAGGGCGACATAGCTGCCAACTAAAGACATGCTCAGGGCAAGACAGGCATAGGCCACAATTCGGTTCATGCAAGCAACGATAACCGACCCAGTGCCCGATCTGCTCTTTAAGTTCGGCTTAGCAACCCAAAGTCGTTGAAAGAAGCCAGCCATCATGCCAAGCAAGCTGCGCACGGTTTGGACGTTTTTAGTCTCAATCAAATACTCTGCGTTAGCGGCTTTGGCTGCGGGGGCGCTGGGCTTGCTGGGCATGGGCGTGATGGGTTTTGGCTTGTACTACGCGGTAGCATTTGCGCTGCCGCCTGATTACCCCGACCTCGACACCGCGCACGGCGACTGGATTTGGCCCGCGTTGATTGTGGTTGGCATGGCGTGGTCAGTGGCTTTCCTGGCGGCGGGCGGACTTAACCGCTACCTCGCTAGCAAAGGCCTGCAAGTGTGGTGGCGCCGAATCATTTACACCGGGGTGCTGTGGCTGTGGGCATTGGTGCTGTGGGCAGTCACGTTAAGCGCGAACCGATAATGTCAGTCGGGCTGCCAAAAACCGCCTTTTTCTGTATAAAAAAGAGCTGTAATCCAATGAATACGGGCGCGACCAGCTCCTGAATAAATAGCGTTTGTGTTGCTAAATCCATCAGACATTGTTGGCCAGCAACCGTAAAATCAAGAAATAATCGGACCCTCATCGTCAATTCTTCATTAACCATGTCACGAAAAATTCTCTCCTCCCTTTTCGCCCAAAAGTCCTGGGCCAACCGTGAGCTTTTTGATGCAGTGGCTGATGTCACGCAGGCGGAGCACGCTGGCCCGCGCCAAACAGCCATCAGAACCTTGAACCATATTTACGTTGTTGACAGAATCTTTCGTGCGCATTTGGCTGAAGAAAAGCACCCGTATACCGCCACCAACACCACTGAGACCCCTGAACTTGGCGAGCTTCACTTGGCGGTTGCCCAGACTGATGCCTGGTTTGAAGGCCATGTTGCCACGCTGAGCGACGAGGCGCTGGCAGCCAGTCTTCTATTTCAATTCACAGACGGTGACGCGGGCCGCATGACGCGTGAGGAAATGCTGTTCCATGTGCTTACCCACGGCGCTTACCACCGGGGTAATGTCGGGCAGGTGCTCAAAGGTATTTCTGTCGTGCCGCCGCGTGATTTGTTCACCAAGTTCTTGCATGTGAATGAGCCATCGCGCAGGCACCCGTCAGCCGCCTGACCTGCCCGCTGCATCGCATA
>JANOWB010000465.1:0-1655 GCA_031417695.1 Polaromonas sp. | reverse complement strand
CGCCCAGCTGCGCTTTTAGCGGCTCAACCAGCCAGTTAGGCAAGTTGTGGCGATGCAGCTCCATCAGGTCTTCAGGCTTGACTTGGTCACAACGCTTTAACCAGTCAATTTCTTGATCAGTTAGCGCTGCCGTTAAAAATTCGCGGTCTGCCGCAAAACCCAGAATCGCCAATCTACGCTCCGGCGCGCCATGGCCATGCTGGGCGAGATAGGTATAAAGATTTTTCTTGCGCAGCACGCCATAAACAGTTTCGGCCAACGTGGCCCGCTCACGCGGGCCGAGCCGAAACTCACGGAAATACTTCGACAACATCATGTCGGCGGGTTGATCAAATTTGAGTACGTGCTTGAGCAAGTCAGAGCAACTGTCGAGAAGGGCTTTAGGATGCATAGCTTCCCATTGTCCCACTCCGCTTTACTAACACCCATGTCTGATCAGCTTCCGCCCCTTATCACCACTCCGCCCGGCCTTTACAAACACTACAAAGGCATGCTGTATGAAGTGGTGGGTACCGTGCGCCACAGCGAAGATTTAAGCCCGATGACGCTGTACCGCGCGCTGTACGGCGAGCGCGGCCTGTGGGTGCGGCCTGCGGCTATGTTCAATGAAGAAGTGGTAATTGACGGTGTTCGGCAGCTCCGATTTGCCCGACAGGCCGACGAATAAACGGCGTCACCGATAATCAAAAGTTATGTCCTCACCGCACGAATTCACCGAAATTGAAAAACAAGTCAAACGTCGTCGCACGTTTGCCATCATCTCCCACCCTGACGCGGGCAAAACCACGCTGACTGAAAAGCTCTTGCTATTCTCGGGTGCGATTCAAATTGCCGGCAGCGTCAAGGCCCGCAAGGCAGCACGCCACGCCACGTCTGACTGGATGGAAATTGAAAAGCAGCGCGGCATTTCTGTTGCATCGTCCGTGATGCAGATGGAGTACCGCGATTGCGTGATCAACCTGCTGGACACGCCCGGCCACCAGGATTTTTCAGAAGACACCTACCGCGTGCTGACGGCGGTTGATGCGGCGTTGATGGTGATTGATGCGGCGAACGGCGTAGAACCGCAAACCCGGCGCCTGCTGCAAGTGTGCCGCGCGCGTGGCACGCCCATCCTCACCTTCGTCAACAAGATGGACCGCGAGGTGCAAGACCCGATGACGGTGATGGACGAGATTGAGCGCGAACTGGGCATGGCTGTTGTGCCGTTCACCTGGCCCGTGGGCATGGGCAAGCTTTTCCACGGTGTGTACGACCGGCGCGAAGACCGCATGCGCGTGTTCAGCCCCGGTGAAGACAAAGCCGGTGGTGACGATGAAATTTTGGCGGGCTTGAACAATGTCGAGGCAGCCAAGCGCTTTGGCGCAGAGTACGAACAAGCCAAAGGCGAAATTGAACTGGTCGCAGGTGCCACGCCTGAATTCAACCGAGAGTTGTTTTTAGCCGGCAAACAAACGCCGATGTTCTTTGGCTCGGCCATCAATAACTTTGGCGTGCAGGAAGTACTCGATGCGCTGGTGGACCTGGCCCCCGCCCCGGCAGACCGCACAGCCATGCAGCGCGTGGTTCACCCTGAAGAGAAAAAATTCTCTGGCGTGGTCTTCAAAATCCAGGCCTACATGGATCCGGCGCACCGAGACCGCATCGCGTTTTTA
>JANOWB010000464.1:0-6450 GCA_031417695.1 Polaromonas sp. | reverse complement strand
AGATGATCTCGACCGCACCCTTGGCGCCCATCACCGCGATCTCCGCATTGGGCCAGGCAAAGTTGACGTCACCGCGCAGATGTTTGGATGACATCACGTCGTACGCACCGCCGTAGGCCTTACGCGTGATGACCGTGATTTTGGGCACCGTGCATTCAGCGTAGGCATAAAGCAGTTTTGCACCGTGCTTGATGATTCCGCCGTACTCTTGTGACGTACCGGGCATAAAACCGGGCACATCCACAAACGTGACGACGGGGATGTTGAAGCAATCACAGAACCGCACAAAGCGCGCAGCTTTAATTGACGATTTGATGTCCAGGCAGCCCGCCAGCACCAGTGGCTGGTTGGCAACGATACCGATGGTTTGGCCTTCCATTCGTGCAAAGCCGATGATGATGTTCTTGGCGTACTCGGGTTGAATTTCAAAAAAGTCACCGTCGTCAACCGTTTTGACAATCAGCTCCTTCATGTCGTACGGCTTGTTCGGGTTTTCGGGCACCAGCGTGTCCAGGCTCATGTCCATGCGCGTGGCTGGGTCAGCGCTGGGGCGGATGGGGGCTTTTTCGCGGTTACTCAAAGGCAAGTAGTTGTACAGGCGGCGCAGCATCAGCAGCGCTTCTACGTCGTTTTCAAATGCCAAGTCGGCCACGCCGCTTTTGGTCGTGTGGGTGATGGCCCCGCCCAGCTCTTCAGCCGTCACGCTTTCATGCGTCACAGTTTTCACCACCTCAGGGCCTGTCACAAACATGTAGCTGGAGTCTTTGACCTTGAAGATGAAGACGGTCATGGCCGGGCTGTACACCGCGCCGCCTGCGCTGGGCCCCATGATCATGCTGATTTGCGGAATCACGCCACTGGCCATCACATTGCGTTGAAACACATCGGCATAGCCGCCCAGCGACGCCACGCCTTCCTGAATGCGCGCGCCGCCAGAATCGTTCAAGCCAATCACTGGCGCGCCGACCTTCATGGCTTGGTCCATCACTTTGCAGATCTTTTCAGCGTGTGCTTCACTCAGTGCGCCGCCAAACACCGTAAAGTCCTGGCTGAATACAAACACCAAGCGCCCGTTGATCATGCCGTAGCCGGTGACCACACCATCGCCAGGTGGTCGGTTGTCTGCCATGCCAAAGTCTGTGCAGCGGTGCTCCACAAACATGTCCCACTCTTCAAACGTGCCTTCATCTAACAACAGTTCAAGCCGCTCACGCGCGGTGAGTTTGCCTTTGCCGTGCTGCGCGTCAATGCGTTTTTGGCCACCACCGAGTCGAGCGGCGGCGCGTTTTTGTTCTAGTTTTTCAAGAATGTCTTGCATGGTTTAACTTCGGTTAATTAATTTGCTATTTATTCAGTAGCTGCTTGCGCCCGATTCGATTGGGCTGCAAGCAGATTTCGTGCTGCTGTAGAGGCTGGAACTTGCCCGCTGGCGACTTGGGCAAGCAATTCGGGCAGCAAGCGGCTCACCGCCGGGTTTTGCTTGAAGGCTTGTTTGAGACCCGCGTCAATACGCTCCCACATCCACGCTAGTGACTGCTGCTTGCGCCGCGCCTCAAATTTGCCATTGGCAGTTTGCCGCGCCTTGAAGTCCAGCACTTCAGCCCAGAAAGCTTCAACGCCCTCACCCTTCAAAGCACTGAGCTGAATCGCCTTGGGGTGCCAGTTGCTTTCAACATAACCAGCGAACATACCTAGTAGTTGCATGGCCGATGTGATTTGTAATTGCGCGCGCTGGGCGGCAATGGCGTCAATGTCAGCCTTGTTGATAACCACCAAGTCGGCCAGCTCCATCACACCTTTTTTGATCGCCTGTAAATCGTCGCCTGCGTTCGGCAGCTGCATCAGCACAAACATGTCGGTCATGTTGGCCACGGCCGTTTCGCTTTGACCCACGCCCACAGTTTCAACCATCACCACGTCGTAACCCGCAGCCTCGCAGACCAGCATTGCCTCACGCGTTTTTTCAGCGACGCCGCCCAGCGTGCCGCTGGACGGGCTGGGGCGGATGTAGGCGTTTTCGTTGACTGAAAGCAAATCCATCCGCGTTTTGTCACCCAATATTGAGCCGCCGGAAACGGTAGAAGACGGGTCAATCGTCAACACCGCCACCCGGTGACCCTGCTTGATGAGATACAGGCCCAGCACTTCAATAAAAGTAGATTTGCCCACGCCGGGTACGCCGCTGATGCCGAGGCGAAACGATTTGCCGGTGTGGGGCAGCAAGGCGGTGAGCAACTCATCAGCCTGCGTGCGGTGGTCTGCGCGGGTGGATTCGAGCAACGTGATCGCTTTGGCAATGGCTCGGCGTTGGGCCTGGTTCGAGCCACCCAACAGTTCCTTAAAAGCACTCACAGCTCTGCCTTACCGTTGTGTGCCCAGCGATAGTTGATATCAAACTCATCTTCACTGACCCGCCGAAAACTGTGGCGCACGTAAAAACGATTTGCGTCGCTCAGCCTAAGGGCAGACAACTTGATGTCGCAATCTTCCGCGATAGCCTGACTCTTAGCCCAATCTAACGCCCAAGCACCCAAGCCGCGATTTTGAAATGCATTTCGAATGTACAAGTGCTCAAGCAGCCTGGTTGGCAACTCGTCTTTTGATTTTGGACGAAGCGTGATGTAGCCCACACGCTCACCATCAAGGTCGATATGACGCATGTCTTCTGGCATGAAACTAGCTGCCAATCGCGCCCGCGCTCGCTCAGCGTCAAACCGACCCAAGCGCTCCAGGCTTTCGCGTAAAACCTCAATACGAACGTCTGCCATTCGTTCAAAGTCTTGGATTTGCACGGCGGTGAGACTAGGCTTGGTCATACCCAGTTCTCGATCCACGTATCTCGTTGCTTTCGATGGCAGAACTCATTCAACCCGTCACCTCACAGAATCTCAAATCTACGCCCATCAGGCAAGCGATAACGAGAAAAGTCTCGGACGTCCATCGTCATGATGCGATTGGTTTGCGTCTCGGTTGCCAGCCAAACAAGCGTTGCATCAGCCAAATCCATTTCAGTACGCGGCCACTCGGTGTAGGTTTGCATGAGTTTTGCCATATCACCTAAGTTGCCCGCGTCAAACGGATAGACCGTCACTGCACCATTTGCAACCCAATTCAGAAAACGCTGCGTGTTCAATGGGTTGAGAAAATGGCTGGCTTCAACAACGCAAGCCCAAGTCGTTGTCAACAGCCAGCCTTGTCTTAGTTGCGCTGAATAGTGCTCATGCGCTACGCTTTGCTTGTCAAACAGCGCGATCATTGGCCCAGCGTCAATCAGCGCCACATTCATGCAGCCATACCTTTGCCTTCAGGCACCCAGGTTTCGCCACGCTTTTTTGCCTCTTGAAAGGCTACCCAATCTGCCTGCTGTGCTTCATGCTTTGCGCGCAGCTTTGCACGTATGGCAGCTTTCATGGGTGACAAGTTTTCGTCTGGCACAGGCGGGTTGTTTTCGTGTCCCGCAAACTCGGCCTTTACTTCCAACAGCAACTTGTAAGGGTCTTTTCGCCCGAGCGCGAGCTCCAAGGCGGCAATGATGAATTGTGATTTGGTAATGCCTTGGCGTTTGGCCGAAAGCTCAACTTCTTTTTCCATCAATGGGTCTAAACGTACTGATACAGCCATGTCTTTCTCCTTTAATTGTGATACGGTATTACTGTATCACAAACCTGAGTTTTGACTTGCACTCAACGCCTTCCGAATCTGCTCCAGCACATCCTTGGCACTGGCCACAATCGGCGTGCCTGGCCCGTAAATCCCCTTCACACCGGCCTCGTACAGCATCTCGTAATCAGGCCGGGGAATCACGCCGCCGACGAACACGATGATGTCGTCCGCGCCCTGCTTTTTCAGCTCGGCAATGATGCCGGGCACCAGTGTTTTGTGGCCAGCAGCCAAAGTTGAAACGCCTACCGCATGCACGTCGTTTTCAATCGCCTGGCGGGCGCATTCTTCGGGGGTTTGAAACAGCGGGCCCATGTCGACGTCAAAACCCAGATCGGCGAACGCAGTCGCTACAACCTTTGCGCCCCGATCATGGCCGTCCTGGCCGAGTTTTGAAATCATCACGCGCGGGCGGCGGCCTTCTGTTTCAGCGAATTCTGCGATCTCTTTTTTGAGCTGTTCCCAGCCCTCGGCAGAATCGTAAGCGGCCGCGTACACACCGGTCACCTTCTGTGTATCCGCGCGGTGGCGGCCATAGACCGACTCCAACGCGTCGCTGATTTCACCGACGGTGGCGCGTGCGCGCACAGCTTGAATCGACAAGTCGAGCAAATTCCCAGTGTTGTCTTCTGCTGCGGTTTTAATAGCGGCTAGCGCCCGTATCACATGATCTGCATCCCGTTTTGACTTAATTTCTAACAAGCGGGCGATTTGTGAGTCACGCACCGCCACGTTGTCAATGTCGCGGGTTTCAATCGGGTCTTCCGTCTTTAGCTTGTATTTGTTTACGCCAACGATCACGTCTTTGCCGCTGTCAATGCGCGCCTGTTTTTGCGCGGCGGCAGCTTCAATTTTCAGCTTGGCCCAGCCGCTGTCCACTGCCTTGGTCATGCCGCCCATGGCTTCAACCTCTTCGATGATGGCCCAGGCTGCATCAGCCATGTCTTGCGTCAGCTTTTCCATCATGTAGCTGCCCGCCCACGGGTCTACCACGGCGCCGATATGCGTTTCTTCTTGCAGTATCAACTGCGTGTTGCGGGCGATGCGCGAGCTGAACTCGGTGGGCAACGCAATCGCTTCATCGAATGAATTGGTGTGCAGGCTTTGCGTGCCGCCAAACACCGCCGCCATGCCTTCGATGGTGGTGCGCACAATGTTGTTGTACGGGTCCTGCTCAGTCAGGCTCCAGCCGCTGGTCTGGCAGTGGGTGCGCAGCATCAGGCTCTTTGGGCTTTTAGCGTCAAACCCTTTCATGATGCGGCACCACAGCAGCCGCGCGGCGCGCATTTTGGCAATCTCTAAATAAAAGTTCATGCCAATCGCCCAGAAAAAGCTCAGGCGGCCGGCAAAGCCGTCCACATCCAGGCCCTTGCCAATGGCAGTCTTCACATACTCCTTGCCATCGGCCAGCGTGAAGGCCAGTTCAAGCGCTTGGTTCGCCCCGGCTTCCTGCATGTGATAACCGCTGATGGAAATGGAATTGAACTTCGGCATGTGTTTGGCCGTGTATTCAATGATGTCGCCAATGATGCGAATGCTGGGCGCAGGCGGGTAAATGTAGGTATTGCGCACCATGAATTCTTTGAGGATGTCGTTTTGAATCGTGCCGCTTAAATCGGCTTGCGCTACGCCTTGCTCTTCTGCCGCCACCACGTAGCCTGCCAGCACCGGCAGCACCGCACCGTTCATCGTCATGCTGACGCTGACTTTGTCGAGCGGAATCTGGTTGAACAGGATCTTCATGTCCTCGACCGAATCAATCGCCACACCGGCCTTGCCCACGTCGCCCGTCACACGCGGGTGGTCACTGTCATAGCCGCGGTGCGTGGCCAAGTCAAACGCCACGCTAACGCCCTGCCCACCCGCCGCCAATGCCTTGCGGTAAAACGCATTCGATTCTTCAGCCGTAGAAAACCCGGCGTACTGCCGAATGGTCCATGGCCGCACTGCGTACATGGTGGCCTGCGGGCCGCGAATGAATGGCTCAAACCCTGGCAGCGTGTGGGTGTACGGCAAATCTTTCACGTCATCTGCCGTGTAAAGCGGCTTGACGGTGATGCCGTCTGGTGTGTGCCAATTGAGCGCGTCTACATTGCCGCCGGGGGCAGACTTAGCGGCGGCTCTTTGCCAATCTTGTAGCGTAGATGGCTCGAATTGCACTGCAGGCTGCGCTGGAGTTTGCTTTGATGTTTGCTCTGGCGCTTGATCTGCTAGAACGTTAGCCGGTGGGTTTGCACTGTTTTTGGTCATGACCACAGTTTACTCCGTAATTATAAATTCAGAATTAAGTTTCATGTAAACTTAAGCACTGATGAATGCACCTATCCTGCCTCAAAACCTCAAGCAACGCGCACTGTATGAAGAAGTCGCAGAGTTGTTGCGGCAGCGTATTTTTGCAGGGTCAGGCAACAAATCAGGCGACTCAGGCTCAGGCTTGCAACCCGGCGCGTGGATAGACGAGCTGAAACTGGCCACTGAATACGGCATCAGCCGCACGCCCCTGCGTGAAGCGCTAAAAGTGCTGGCCACAGAAGGCCTGGTCACCATGAAACTGCGGCGCGGCGCATACGTAACAGAAGTCAACGCCAAAGACCTGCGCGACGTGTTTCATTTAATGGCCGTGCTGGAGGCCGACGCGGCGGGCAGCGTTGCCACCCACGCAACCGACGCACAACTGCAAGAGCTGGAGGCCCTGCACCAGCAACTGGAAAAAGCGGCCAAAGCCAGCAAAGACCACATCAAATTTTTCACCATCAATGAGGCGTTTCACGTCAAACTGCTTGAAATCGC
>JANOWB010000463.1:0-2318 GCA_031417695.1 Polaromonas sp. | reverse complement strand
GGGGCACTGGGCGGCCTGCTGTTGGCGGTGATGTACTCGCTGTTTTCAGGCTGGGGCTTGCCTGCGCAGCGCACGGTGTGGATGCTCGGCACGGTGGTGCTGCTGCGCTTAAGCGGTCGGCTATGGCCGTGGCAAATGGTGTGGCTGCTGGCCATGGCGGTGGTGGTGGCCATTGACCCGTGGGCTTTGACCCAAGCTGGTTTTTGGTTGTCTTTTGTGGCGGTGGGGATTTTGTTTGCGGCTTCGCCCGCGCCGGGTTCGCAGCGCACCGCTGACCACAGCGAGTCGACAATCGCTATTATTTTAGGAGCTGCTCGCGCCCGTATTTATTCGGCTATAGGCATAAAAGATACTGGTTTTGGCCCTAAATTGACCTTAATTGCCGCTGGTTTGAGCAAAGCCGTTGGCGGCTTGGGCGACGTGGCGCGCCAGCAGTGGGTGATCACGCTGGCGCTAACGCCGCTGACTTTGCTGCTGTTCAACCAAGTGTCACTGGTGGGCTTGCTGGCCAACGCCGTGGCGATTCCGTGGGTCACGCTGGTGGTCACGCCGCTGGCGTTGCTCGGCGCGTTGTGGGCACCCGTGTGGGACGCAGCGGCAATGGCTCTCGGCGTGCTGACAGCGGTGCTGCAAACCATGGCAAGCTGGCCGTTGGCAACGGTGAGTGTGGCCGCTTCGCCGCTGTGGTGCGCAGTTGCCGGGGTGGCAGGCGGTGCGCTGGTGGCCATGCGCTTGCCGTGGCCCACCCGGCTGCTGGGTGTGCCGTTGCTGTTGCCGGTCATGTTGTGGCAACCGGTACTGCCGCCGCTGGGGCACTTTGAGGTGTTAGCCGCCGATATTGGGCAGGGCAACGCGCTGATTGTGCGCACCCACAGCCACACGCTGGTGTACGACACGGGGCCCAAATTTTCACGCGAAAGCGATGCCGGTAACCGCGTGCTGGTGCCGCTGCTGCGGGCACTCGGTGCCAGGGTAGATATGTTGATGCTTAGCCACCGCGACAGTGACCACATCGGCGGTGCGCCCGCCGTGCTGGCCATGCAACCGCAAGCCAGGCTGGTCAGCTCGATTGAAGACGGCCACGAGCTGCAAGCCGTGCGCAAGTCTGAGCGCTGCATAGCCGGGCAATCTTGGACCTGGGACGCCGTTGACTTTGAAGTGCTGCACCCGCAAGCCGCCGACTATGACGCAGCCAATAAATCAAACGCCATGAGCTGCGTGCTGCGCATTTCAAACGGCATGCAAACTGTGCTTTTGGCCGGAGATTTAGAAGCCGCGCAAGAGCTGCGTTTGGTGGCCGACCCATTAATGCTGCCCAAACTCAAAGCCGATGTGCTGCTCATGCCGCACCACGGCAGCAAAACCTCATCGACCGGCGCGTTTTTAGACGCCGTGCAGCCGCGCGTTGCCGTTGCGCAAGCGGGCTACAAGAATCGGTTTAGCCACCCGGTTGATTCAGTGTTGGCGCGCTATGACGAGCGCGGCATCACGGTGGTGAAGTCGCCAGTTTGCGGAGCGGTGACTTTCAATACCGATGCCCCGGGCCAGTGGCAATGCAACCGCCAACTTGCCAAGCGGTACTGGCACCATTCGGCGCAATAGTCACCACGCCGCAGAATAAATACCCTGCACAGGCGGGCGCGGCTCTAAATTGGGCGCATAACTTGCTAAGCTCTATCCATAAAAGCAGGCTACGGTCTGCAGTAGTCGAACGCAGCCGAACATAGCCGAACGCAGCCGAAATTGGAGACAAAGCGCATGACCCCGATGTTTGATGAGATGAACGCCAGCCCTGAAGCTGTGCGTGAGCATTACCAAATTTACCAGCGCTGGCTGGCCCGCCAGCCGCTGGCCAGCATGCAGGCCCGGCGGGCTGAAGCTGAAATGATTTTTCGCCGGGTTGGCATTACATTTGCTGTGTACGGCGAAAAGGACGAAGACGGCGCAGGCACTGAGCGTTTGATTCCGTTCGATTTGATTCCCCGCATCATTCCCGCGCACGAGTGGGCAACGATGGAGCAAGGCCTGGTGCAGCGCGTTACAGCACTCAACCGCTTCATTCACGACGTGTACCACGGGCAGGAGATTTTGAAGGCCGGCATCGTGCCGTCTGAGCAGATTTTTCAAAACGCGCAGTTTCGTCCTGAGATGATGGGGGTTGATGTGCCCGGCAACATCTATTCGCACATCAGCGGCATTGACATTGTTCGCGCGCCTGATGACAAAGGCAACGGCGAATACTACGTACTGGAAGACAACCTGCGCGTGCCCAGCGGCGTGAGCTACATGCTTGAAGACCGCAAAATGATGATGCGGCT
>JANOWB010000462.1:0-5269 GCA_031417695.1 Polaromonas sp. | reverse complement strand
AGCGCGCCAATCATCACCGGCTGGTGCAGCATGTACCAGGTCAAGCTCCAGCGGCCCAGCCAGGTAAGCGGCGCTGCAGCACTGGGCAGCGGGCTGGCTAGCCACTGCGGGCGGCGTGCCAGCAGCGCTTGCCCTGCGGCCATGCCCCACCACATCACGCCCAGCCAAGGCAGCAGCGGCACGTAGTCTTCGGTAACTGGCTTCTTGCTGATCAAACCGAGCCAGTTAAAGGCTTTTTCGTTCAAAAAAGCGGCTTCAGGCCAATCAATATGGGCGCGAGCAGCTACTAAAGGCATAGCAATTGCCAGCGCGCCAAGCAGCCATAACCACCGCCCCCAGCCGCTTGTGTACCGCACAGTGATCAACATCACGGCAAGGCCATGCAGCACGCCAAAATAAATAAAGCTCTTGGGGTACATGGCGTACGAGCCCGCTGTCACCAGCAGCGCGCAGCCTGCCACTTGCGCCCAGCGCCGCCAAAACCGCTGGCGGGTTTGCCCCTGCTGCGCTGCTACCGCCTGACTCAAGCCCGCACAAAATACAAACAAACTGACGATGACGGCGCGCTGCGTTGTCCACAGCGGGTCGATGTAAAAGTTTTGTTTGATGTAGCCGAATTGATTCAAGTCAAAACAAAAGTGAAACACCGTCATCCACACGATGGCCACGCCGCGCAGAGCGTCAATACGGTCAAAGCGGGTGGCTGGCATGTGCGTACCGTCAGCGCAGGATGGAGGTGACCGCGTTGCCTTCGGCCAGGCGGCCCATGGCCATTTCAAACAAGTGCTCCGGCGGCATGACGGCCAGGCCGCTGTCTATACGCAGGCCTGCGCTAGTCAGCTCCATTTGCTGCGGAAACACCATGCCCGCCACGGGCGCGGCGTCTTTTTCTTGCAAAAAGCTGGAAATTTGCTCGCGCAGCACGTCTTTGTCTCGGGCGGCAAACAAAATGCAGCCACGCGCGCCGGGCATGTGACACAAAATAGCGTTAGCAGGCAGCCGCTGGCGAATAAATTGCGAAATCACCATCAATTTAACTGCTGCGCCGCCTTTTTCGGGTGTTAAGTCAAAGTCTTCATGGTTAACCACCTGAATGCCGCACAGCGCGGCGTACACCTCGCCCGCCACCACGTCTATCAGGGTGCGGCGCAGCAGCTCGATAAAGCCTGTCTCGCTCCAGCAGCCCGTGGTGGGGTCAAGCAGTTTTTTGCGCTGGTCGCGGCTGGACTGGGTCAGCAGCGCCTTTTGGTTGTCGGTCATGACGTTGATGCGCAGCTCAGACTCGACCATGTGCGCCATGTCGGCCAGCATTTGCAGGTCTTCTGGCGAATAAGTGCGCGGCATGGTGTCCAGTACGCACAGCGTTCCCACGCGCAAGCCCAGGGCAATTTCCAACGGCCAACCGCAGTACGAGCGAATGTATGGCGGGCCGACTACCAGCGGATTTTTAGCAAAGCGTGCATCAAGCAGCGTGTCGCGCACCTGAAAAACATCTGACTGCATGATGGCGTGGCCACAAAACGAAATGCCGCGCGTGGTTTCGGCCACGGCTAGCCCTTGGGCTGAGCGAAACCACTGCACGTCGTCGTCAATGATCGAGATCAGCACAATCGGCACATGCATCAGCCGCTGAGCCATGCGGGTGATGCGGTCAAAGCGGTCTTCTCGCGGCACATAAGCACACATGGCCGACTGCAAAGCGGCAATGCGTTCGGCTTCGTTGTCGGGAATGGGGGAAATCAGGTAGTCCAAACGGGGTCCGATGTGCTATTAATTAATGAGCTGCTCGCGCCCGTATTTATTGGGTTACAACCCTATTTTATGCCTGAAAACTGCACTTTTATGGCAAAAATAACCATTTTTACCCGAGCTGTAGATCTACCTCGGCGCACACACGAGTGTAGCCAACAGGTCGGCCAAGGCGGGTTCGTGGCCATTGCAATCCACCGCCGGGCTACGGTAAAACTGCTGCGCTTGAGGGGAAGCAATTTGAACTGAGGCCCTTCGGTTTATGTCGCTCAAGCGACCAGATTAAGCGTGACTGCTCTTTAGACTGAAAATGCAAATCAATAACAGGAGACTTTTCATGAATCATTTTTTTAAACTTGGCTTGGCCAGCGCCGTCATTGGCCTTGCGGCTTGCAGCTCGGTCATGCAAAGCGCCCCAACCACTCGGCCAGCCAGCTGGTCAGCGCCTGAGGTGTTAGTAGCCCCATCGTCGTTTAGCGGCGTGCATGGCCTGGCAGTAGACATGCAAGGGCGTTTGCTTGCCGGCAGTGTGCTGGGCAACAACCTGTGGGAAGTTGACCGCAGCACTGGCGCAGCAAAAGTGTTGATTCCCGCCCCCGAAGGCCAGGCCGACGACATTGCCATTGGCCCCAAAGGCGAGATGGCCTGGACGTCATACATACAGGGCGTGCTGCGCTACCGCGCCAACGACACCGCACCGATTCGCGTGCTGGCCAAAGACCTGCCCGGCATCAATTCGCTGGCGTTTGACCAGCGCAGCGGCAAGCTGTATGCATCACAAGTGTTTTTAGGCGATGCCATGTGGGAAATCGATGTCGCTGATAAACCAGATAGGGCTGCACCCCGCTTGATTGCCAAAGACATGGGCGGCTTCAATGGCTTTGAAGTCGGGCCAGACGGCATGATTTACGGCCCGCTGTGGTTCAAAGGCCAAGTGGTCAAGATGAACCCGGCCAACGGCGCCATAACCGTTATTAACAGCGACTTCAAAATTCCGGCTGCTGCCAACCTGGACGGCAAAGGCAACTTGTGGGTGGTTGACACGCGCACTGGCGAGCTAAGCAAGGTAGAGCTGGCCAGTGGCCGAAAAACGGTCGTCAAGCAACTCAAAACCGCGCTGGACAACCTGGCCATTGCGCCCAATGGGTTGATTTATGTGTCGAACATGGCCGACAACTCGATTGAGTCGTTCAACCCCTCCACGGGCGAGCTAAAAATGCTCACCAGCGGCAAGCTGGCCGTGCCCGGCGGCATGAAGCTGGACGGCGACACACTGTGGGTAGCCGACGTGTTTGGCTTCAGGCAGGTGAATGTGAAAAGCGGCGACGTGAAAGACGTGCTGCGCATGCAGGCGTCTGACATGGAATACCCGTTTTCTGTGGGCGTATCAAGTAAACAATTTGCCTTGACGTCATGGTTTACCGGCAGCGTGCAGGTCATTGACCGCGCCACGCTAAAAACCAGCACCATGATTCATGGCCTGAAGGCGCCCATGGACGCGCTGTTTTTAGAAGACGGCAGCCTGGTTTTTAATGAAATTGCGACCGGATCAATTACCCGTGCCAGTGGCAAAGACTTTATTGACCGCAAAGTGTTGGCGCAAGGGCTGGCCGGCCCGGTGCAAATGACGCTCGGGCGCGACGGCGCCATTTACGTGACTGAAGCCGCAGGCAACCTGACCCGAATCAACTTGGCCGACGGCGGCAAAACAGTAGTCGCCGACAAACTGGCGCTGCCAGAAGGCGTAGCGCAAACGCCGTGGGGCACCTTCATAGTGGCCGAAACAGCCGCACGGCGCTTGGTAGAAATCAATCCGGTCGACGGCACCCGCCGCACCGTAGCCGAGAACCTGCCGATAGGCCTGGAAGCAGGCCCGGGCTTGCCACCGCCGTATGTGCCTACTGGCGTGGCTGTCGGGGCTGATGGCACGATTTACATGAGTGCGGACCGGAACAACGCGGTTTACAAGATTCGGCCTGGGCGTTGATCTTCTTTGACTGGTAGATTGGATAAAAGCAGGCTTGGCCTGCTTTTTTTTGTTTAAAACGGCCTCTAGGTCAATGCCTATGGGCGCAAGCAGCTCCTAAATTAATAGTAATTGCGACTCATAGCTTAATCCGCCTAACGCCTAACGCCCGACGTTCAGACACAGGCCTGCCTTGGTTTGATCTGGTCTAGACGATACAAACGAAGATACCGATGAAAGGCAAGCAGTCGCGGACTAAGAGCAGCGGCAACGTGTTGCTCTGATCAATCAGACCAAAACGGTCAGTTAACCGCCGCGCTTGCTTGGCCAACGCTTCGGACTGCGCGCAGTGTGAATCACGCCCAAAACATGAACCAAATCATCTTTGACGGTGTAAAAAACCGCATACGGAAACCTTGGCAGCAGGGTGCGACGCACGCCAGAGATGATTTCGGTACACAAAAACGGGGTTTGTTCAAGGCGTTTGAGTTGCAGTTCAAAAGCCAACTCAAATTCGTTGCCTAAGCCCTTACTTTGCTCTTCATACCAATCGAAGGCTTCACCGATTTCGCGAACTGCCCTACTTGCAAACTTCAAGCGGTACGCCACGACCCGCTTTTTAAATGTGCTTTTACCTGGTCCCACGAGTAACCGGCTTCCGGATTGCGCTCAAAGTCGGCCAACCGCGCTTCGAGTTCAATTTTTAACGCTGGCGAAACCTCAATAGCGTCAGGAACAGCAGCAATGCTTTCCCAAATCACCTCCACCAGTTGAATGCGCTCCTGCACAGGCAATTCCAGAATGTCAGCAACAGAAATTTGGGTCATGACTCGAAGATTACCACGGTGTATGTGTTGAAGGTTGAAGTCGCTATTACTCAACCGGAAAACAAGTAACTTGTAGGCGAATCGATTGGAATCTGGCCCCAAACAGCCCTATCTTCCTTAATAAAACGCCATGGCCCGAAGCCCAACATAACGAGGCAAAGCAAACCCACTTTCACGATCGGTCCAATACTCGCTAAGAAGCATCGGCGGAAACACAGTTTTGCCTTCAAACTCGCTTTGACTTAGCCACGCGGCTTCAACAATGTGCTCGCGCTTGGCTTCCTCGGCTTCAGTGTTGACAGTGCCGCCAACCAGCCGCCCGGTGAACCAAACTTTGCATTCACGAATATCCGGGTTAGTGAACTCTTCGATGTACGCAAGTTGCAGCGGTTCAACAAGCAGCCCAGTTTCTTCAAAAACCTCGCGCTTGGCTGTAGCCAGCAAATCCTCCGCGCCCTCAGCGCCACCTCCGGGAGCCACCCAGAAGTCATACGCCCCGGGCTTTAAGTGGCGAACCAGCAAGATACGGCCTTCGTTTTCAACGATCACGCCAGCGGCGATTCGGTGTTTCATGTGAATTTAGTCTTTAAGCGCTCACGTTGAAAAAATTTTAGCGTTTTTCACCGGAAAAATAAGCGTTAAACCAATAGATACGGGCGCGAGCAGCTCCTGAAATAATAGCTATTACCAAGGCTTTAGGCGCCGTTACGCCGATCTTCCCGGCGCT
>JANOWB010000461.1:0-6474 GCA_031417695.1 Polaromonas sp. | reverse complement strand
CTACGGCGCGGTTTTTTTATTGCTGACTCATAAACAAATGCGTTAACGTCGAATACGCATCGCCTTTAGCTCGCTCTCCATTCGCTGAAACTCCACCAGCATGGCCGGTGAAGAAGCGTAAAAAATAGCCAGCTTGCCTGCATAGGTTTTGGTGTACAGGCGCGGAGCGACCAGCCATTCCAGGCCGCGCATCCGAATTAACTTGACGTAAGCCAGCTGCCTCAACTCTGCCCGTTTATGCCACACCCAGGTTTGCTCTAGCGTGATGTTGTCTAGTGTCGTTTTGCCGTTAAAAATGTACCAGCCGGTGTAGACCATCAAGCAAAGCGCAGCAATCAGCCAGCCGCTAGAAGCCAGCGTTAGCGCAATCGTGCCGCTAGACCAGAGCTGTGCGCCCCACACCAACGCAGGCGTGATCAGCGCGGCAGCCAGAACCTTAAACGGTAAAGAAAATGAACTTGACTCCATCCGCCCACCGGCTGGCGTGAAAGCAAATAGCTCCGGCTCTTTCATGTCGACTTGCAGGCACTGCTTGTGTTGACACTACTTTTTGAACAAGTCATCAATCTTCTTTTGCTCATCAGCGGCGGCCTTGTCTGCAGCTTTGTCTGCCGCCTCGCCAGTAACGGGCTCTGTGGCAATCGGCACTGCAACTTCACCCGGCTTAAGAACGGCTGCTGGCGCAGCTTCCTCAGCTGGCATTTCTATTTTGACTTTGTCGATGTCCACCACTACTTCTTTGTCCAAAAACATCGTCACAGATTCAGGCACAAAAATAACCACGGCCACTAACAGCACTTGCATGCACACCCACGGAATAGCGCCCAGGTAAATGTCATTGGACTTTACTGCCTCGGGAATTCGTTTGTCTTTGAAAAGAGTGTCTGCGATGCCTCGCAAGTAAAACAGCGCAAAACCAAAGGGCGGGTGCATAAAGCTGGTTTGCAGGTTCACGCACAGCAACACGCCAAACCAGATCAGGTTGATGCCCATCTTGTCTGCCACGGGCGCCAGCATCGGCACAATGATGAAAGCGATTTCAAAGAAGTCCAGAAAAAACGCCAGAAAAAACACGAATACGTTAACGACAATCAAAAACCCGGTCACTCCCCCTGGCAAACCGGTCAGCAGGTGTTCCACCCACTTGGCACCGTCAACCCCTTGGAACACCTGGCTAAATACCCGCGAGCCAATCAGAATAAACACAACCATGGCGGTCAGGCGCATGGTGCCTGTCATGGCCTCCCACAGCAGCGCAACGGACAGCCGCTTGGAGATTGCTGCCAATATCAATGCGCCCACTACGCCCATTGCGCCAGCCTCTGTGGGTGTAGCGATCGCGGAGTCTTGAAAAGGCAGCCCGCCCATCGAGCCAAGCACGGTAAAAATCAAAATTGCCGACGGAACGATTCCGCGCAGGCATTTCTTCCACAGTGCCCAGCCGTTCAAGGTGCGCTCGGACGCCGGAATGGCCGGCAGGTAATCAGGCTTGATGCGGGTCAGCATGAAGGTGTACAGCGCAAACATGGCCACTTGCAGCAACGATGGCCCCCACGCGCCTTTGTACATGTCACCCACTGGGCGGCCCAGTTGGTCAGCGAGCACGACCAGCACCAATGACGGTGGCACCAACTGCGTGATGGTGCCCGACGCCGCTAACACGCCAGTGGCATAGCGCATGTTGTAGTTGTACTTCATCATGACCGGAAGCGAAATCAATGCCATGGCAATGACTTGGCCAGCAACAGTGCCTGTGATGGCGCCCAAAATAAAGCCAACGATGATCACCGAATAACCGATGCCGCCACGCGCTGGGCCGAACAATTGGCCCATTGAATCGAGCATGTCTTCAGCCAAACCGCATTTCTCAAGAATCGTACCCATGAAGGTGAAAAACGGAATCGCCAACAACAACTCGTTGCTCAAAATTGAAAAAATGGAGATCGGTAAATTGCCCATGAACGCGGCAGGAAACCAACCCATCTGAATTGCAAAAAACCCACTCACCAGCCCCAGCGCCGACAGGGAAAAAGCCACAGGGAAACCGATCAACATAATGATCACTAGGCCGGCGAACATCACCGGAGCGAAATTTTCCATTTGCATTTTTTAAATCCAGAATTTATCGTTTGGAGGCGAATGTCAAGCGTTGCGCCAAGGCACTACTGCAACGGCTTTTCGTAATGCGTAGACATCTCGTATTTGCCCTGCAAGAAGGCGACGCGCTTGATGATTTCCGCACAGCCTTGAATCCACATCATGGCAAAACCAAGCGGAAGCGCCAACACGGCCGGCCAGCGAATAAGGCCGCCCGCGTTTTGCGACATTTCGCCGGAGACCAGTGCTTTTATAAAGTAGGGGTAGGACAGGTAAGTCAACATGCCAATGACGGGCAGCAAGAAAAACGCCAAGCCAAACAGGTCAACATACACCGGGCCGTTGCCTTTTAACTTTCCGTATATCAAGTCGACCCGAACGTGCTCATTGAGCTTTAACACGACAGGCGCGCCAATCATCACGATGTAGGCGAACAAGTACCACTGAATTTCAATAAAAGAGTTGGAGCTCCAGTCGAAGCCGTAACGTATAAAAGCGTTTGCAGCGCAAATCATGGCAGCAAAAAAAACTGCCCATGACGCGATTTTCCCCAGCTGCTCGGAAAGCCAGTCGGAAAGAAGTGCAAATTTTAGGAGTGCTGACACGAGGGTCTCCGGGAAAAATGGCAGTTGAAATGGGCGCGATCTATGCGAACCCTAGCCCTGCGATGGTACCCGTTGGCCCTACAGAAGCACTGAATTAATCCTGACAAATAAGGGCAGGGTATTCCCGAGCCCAAGTACTGCGTCGGTTAGTAAACGCTCACGCCATTGCCGGCTCGCACTTCACCAATCTCGCAGGCATCCGGGAAGCCTTGCGTGTGAAAAATCTCCAGCACCTGCGCGGCCACGTCGGGCGAGCACGACACCAGCAGGCCGCCTGAGGTTTGCGGGTCGCTGAGCAGCGCTTTGTCTGCTTCTGCAAAAACGGCTGGCAAGATAACTTCGGCGCCGTAGCTTTCCCAGTTGCGGCCCGATGCGCCCGTTACGCAGCCCTGCGCGGCCAACTCGCGCACGCCATCAATCAAAGGCATGCGTGACCAGTCCAGGCGGATTTGCACCTTCGCGCCGCGTGCCAGCTCAAGCGTGTGCCCCGCCAGCCCAAAACCGGTGATGTCGGTCAGCGCATGCACGCCTTCAAGGGCGGCCAACGCAATGCCGGGTTTGTTGAGCTGCGTTGTGATTTCTACCATTTTGGCGTAGCCCGCTGGTGGCAACATTTCTTTTTTCAGCGCGGCTGACAAAACGCCAACGCCCAAAGGTTTGCTCATGATCAGTACATCGCCCACTTTGGCGCCCGAATTTTTTTTCACACGCGACGGGTGGACGAGTCCCAGCACCACCAAGCCATAAATGGGCTCGACAGAATCAATCGTGTGCCCGCCTGCAATTGGTATGCCTGCGTCGCGGCACACGTCTTGCCCGCCGCGCAAAATAGCGCCTATGGTTTCCAGCGGCAGCACATTGATGGGCATGCCCACCAAGCCAAGCGCAAAAATCGGCGTGCCGCCCATGGCGTACACATCGCTGATGGCGTTGGTTGCGGCAATGCGGCCAAAGTCATACGGGTCGTCAACGATGGGCATGAAAAAGTCGGTGGTCGCAATCAACGCCTGATTTTCATTAAGCAGGTAAACCGCAGCGTCGTCGGCAGTTTCAATACCTACCAGCAACTCCGGCGGAATAGGGAGGTTGCTGGAGTTTTTTAAAATCTCGCTCAACACGCCCGGCGCAATCTTGCAACCGCATCCGCCGCCATGAGACAAGCTGGTCAGTTTCGGGGCAATCAAGGGTGATAGTTTTTCGGGGGCGTTCATCGGGTGCTTTCTGAAGGAGGCAATCAAGGCTGGGCAGTGTGAAGGGGCGTGTCGAACATCGCAGCCAGCAATTCTAAAACGAGGCGTTTTTCTTCGTCGGGCGCAAACAAGCTTGCCCTGCGCTGGCATTGGCTTTGCAGCTGGTTGATAAACAGGGGCGAGTCGGCGCATTGGCGCAGCAGCGTGGTCAGTTGGCCCACGTTGCCCACATCAAAGTAGCCCCCGTAGTCATGCCCCAGCATGCCGATATTGCCGCTGATGCGGGACGCCAACACGGGCGTTGCCGACTGTACAGCTTCCAAAATAACGTGTGCTCCGCCTTCCATGACTGAGCTGTTGACCAGCACATGCGCGCGTTTGATGCGCTGGCGGGTGTCGGCGCGTGCCAGGCCGCCCCACCAGCAGTAGCGCGGATTTTGCTCGGCTGTGCTGCGTGCTGCCGCGGCCAAGGCAGGGTCCAGCCCGTCGCCGATCTGGTCAAAGTAAAGCGCTGAGGTTTCGTTTGCGCGGGCCGCCGCCATGAACGTCAGCGGGTCTTTTTCGTCCCGCAAGTGGCCCACCATGATTGCCCTGAAGGTTCTAGCGGACTTTTGTGCCGGCAACAATCGCGGAGCCGATTGAAAAATGACGCGCGTTTTGTGGCGATACTCGGGCGGCACCGCGTCTAACCCGGCGTCTTGCAGCACTACCAAGTGCGTAGCGACTGCCAATGAGTGCAGTGCGTCGGCGTCGACCGCAATGTCGCGGTATAAATCGGTACCAGTGAGCACCACCACCAGCGGCTTTTTGGGGAATTTTGCGGCCCAGGCATGGATGGCCGGTGCGGAACGCCGGGCGTGCAGCGCCACCATCGCATCGCCGTTAGCCCCTGACTCGAGCGGATTGAAGTGCTGCATTACCGCAATGTCACAATGGTTTGAGGCAAAACCAGCCCAGCGGTGTGCGGTATGCCAGTTACCGTTATTGGCCAGCGCAGCAGCGGGGCTGATCAGAATAATTTTCTTGGACTGCAAGCGTGAATCCTTCGATGTCGTTTTCATCAGCAACCACTACCGCCGCGCAGATTGATTCGCCGCTGATGCGAAGCGCGGGCAAAGAGTTGTTGTCGGTAGCGCTGATGGACGCCCGCAATCATACGCTGCACCTTTTTGCGCAATACCAGCAAGCGCTGGGCAGCACAGGCTACCGCGTGCCCGAGCTCGCCAGCGTGAACCCGCCGCTTTGGGAGCTGGGCCACGTGGGTTGGTTTCAGGAGTGGTGGATTGCCCGCAACCTGCAGCGCGCCAAAGGCCAGCGCTGCGAACCCGACCATGCGCGCCTGGCATCGATTGAGCCCAACGCAGACCGCTGGTGGGACTCTACCCGTGTTGCGCATGGCACGCGTTGGGCGCTTGATTTGCCCGATGCCGACAACATTCGTGCGTATTTGCTCGACACACTAGAAAGCACGCTCGAACTGCTGCAAAAGGCCGACAGCGACGACGACTCGCTGTATTTTTACCGGCTGTGTTTGTTTCATGAAGACATGCATGCCGAAGCGCTGGTACACATGGCGCAAACGCTCGGTTTGCCGCTTGAAGCGTCCATGCGGCGTGCCTTTTCGCCAGCCTTGGTAGCGCTCAGAGAGCCCCTGCTGATACCCGCCTGCAATTGGCAGCTGGGCAGCGCTGCGGCGAGCGGTTTCGCCTTCGACAACGAAATGCCGCAGCACAGTGTGCCCGTGCCTGAGTTTGAAATTGACGCGCAGCCCGTTACTTGGGCGCAGTTTGTTGAATTTGTAGACGATGGCGGCTACGACCGCGCCGAGCTGTGGCACCCTGATGGCTGGCAATGGTTGCAGCAACAAAACAGCGGTGAGTCTGGCGCTCAATTTAGTACTGATGGCAGGCGCGGCCCCCGTTATGTAGAGCAGATTGGCGTGGCCAGCGGCGCAGTGGTGCAAACCCGTTTTGGCAGCCCGACCCGCATGCAGGGCAGTCAGGCGGCTCTGCACGTCAATTGGTATGAAGCCGATGCATGGTGCCGCTGGGCGGGGCGCCGCTTGCCGTTTGAAGCCGAGTGGGAAGTTGCGGCCCACACCGCATCAAGGCGCGGATTCAGTTGGGGCGACGTTTGGGAGTGGACCGGCACTACCTTCAGGAGTTTTGACGGCTTTGAAAGCGGCCCGTACCTCGACTATTCGCAGCCCTGGTTTGGCACCCACAAAGTGCTGCGCGGCGCATCTTTTGCCACCCGCGCCCGCATGAAAAGCCCCAAGTACCGCAACTATTACCTGCCCGAGCGCGACGACATGTTTTGCGGTTTTCGGTCGTGTGCGTTGTAGACTGAAATTTGCTGCGTTATTTATAGCTGCTCGCGCCCGTATTTATTGGCTTTAAGCCGTAAAATGCTGCAATCTCAGCCCTTTGCAGGCAATGCGAGTGCCGCTGCCGCAAAAACGGCTGCACTACTGCTGCGGCGCTTTAGGCGGCTGGCGTTTGGCTGGGGTGACTGACACGTCGCTCGTTTTTCCGCCGCGCTGAACGCTAAGCGGCGCAGCCACGCCGGGCTTAAGGCCTGCC
>JANOWB010000460.1:0-7891 GCA_031417695.1 Polaromonas sp. | reverse complement strand
GACCGGCGTGCACCCTGAAACCTACGCCGTGGTGGAGCAGATCATGCTGCACACCGGCAAGCCGGTGGCCGAGCTGATGGGCCGCGCCGACATGCTCAAAACCCTCAAACCCGAGCTCTTCGCCAACGACAAGTTTGGCGTGATCACCGTCAAAGACATCTTGCTGGAACTTGAAAAACCAGGCCGCGACCCGCGCCCCAGTTTTAAAGTCGCCCGCTTTAACGATGGCGTAGAAGACATCAAAGACCTGCGTGAAGGCATGGAACTAGAAGGCACGGTCAGCAACGTAGCAGCCTTCGGCGCATTCATCGACATTGGCGTACATCAAGACGGCTTGGTACACGTGAGCCAGCTGAGTCACAAGTTCACGACTGATGCGCGTGAGGTGGTCAAAACTGGCGACATTGTAAAGGTGAGGGTGACTGAAGTTGATGTGGCGCGCAAGCGGATTGCGCTGACGATGAAACTCGGCGAGCCACCCGCACGGCGTGACGCACCGCGAGACAACCGCTTTGAAGGTTCGAGGCCCGGATTCAACCAAAATCAGAGCCGCGGTAGACAAGAAGAAGCACCTCAGGCTGCGCCATCTGCGATGGCTTCAGCGTTTGGGAAGCTGGCTGGGTTGAAGAAGTAGACCTTACCGCTTCAAAATTGCAATTACTGAATTGGGCAACTATGGATGTTCATGACTCTGTTCGAGACAAAACGTGGGAAATATTTGCAGAAGTTTTCGGTTCAAGAGCCGATCTGTTTAAAGGCGGAATTGCAGCACGTAGCGCTAACGACATCTTGTCCGCAGCGCTAGCTGAGGACTATGAGCCATTGATCGCAGACGAAATCGCCTTTCATCTGGTGGACTGGGAAACAGACGCGGCGTTTCTGGTTGCGTTCATGCTATTTCCGGAGCGCTTTACGAAAGCTGAACTTCAAGCCGCTACTGAGGTGCTGCTACTTCATGTGCCCGCCCATTTAATGGCGGCGGCTCGCCTGGCTGGACATGATTCAACAGATATCTTCAAGGAAGAAGATGCTGGCTGACCCGACTGAATACGCTGAAGCTATCTCTTTTCCCCTGTTAAATTGAACGATAGCCCAATAGATACGGGCGCAAGCAGCTCCTAAATAAATAGCGTTTTTCCAACCTTTCATGCAAGCTCTCAAAATCTACGCAGGCCCAAAAGCCATGCAGCACATCGCCCAAAACGGTTTGCAGCCGCAAGATGTTGGCGTGGTGCCCGGCGCGGCGGGCGGGCCGAAGGGATTGATTTTGGGGCCGCTAGACCGTTTTATTTTTGGCGACTGGCTGGCCAAGTCTGACCATGACGTGCATCTGGTTGGCGCGTCTATTGGTGCCTGGCGCATGGCTACTGCTTGTTTGGCGAACCCCGTGGCAGGCTTTGAAAAGCTGGAGCACGACTACATTCGCCAAGACTATGCCCTCAAGCCGGGTGAAAAGTTTCCGTCGGCCGACACAGTAAGTGAAGACTTTGGGCGCAAGCTGGCCAGCTTTTACGCCGGCAAGGTTAGCGACGTGTTAAACCACCCGCGCTACAAGCTGCACATCGTCACTTCACGTGGGCGGCACATTTTGGGCAGGGAGCGCAAACTGGCCACGCCGCTCGGCTACCTGGGGGCTTTTTTAAGCAATGGCATTGCTCGCAAGGCCATGGGCGCCTGGCTGGAGCGGGTGGTTTTCTCGAGCCAAAACGCCGCGCTACCGTTTGATGCGACCGACTACCGCACACGTCAGGTTGACCTGCTAGAGTCCAACTTTTACCCAGCGCTGCAAGCCAGCTGCTCGATTCCGTTTGTGCTGCGGGCTGTAGCAGCTATTCCCGGTGCACCCCCCGGCGCGTACTGGGATGGTGGCATCACGGACTACCATCTGCATTTGAATTATGCTTCTAATTTTATAGCTGCTCGCGCCCGTATTACTTCGGCTACAGCCTTAAATGATGCCAATTTTGAGCCGAAAACAGCCTCACAAGCTGGTTTGGTGCTGTATCCGCATTTTCAAAAAGCCGTGGTGCCCGGCTGGCTCGACAAAGGCCTGAAGTGGCGACACAAAGCTACGCCGTTTTTAAGCAACACGGTGCTACTGGCGCCCAACCCGGACTGGGTCAAAACCCTGCCGAACGCCAAGCTGCCAGACCGGCAAGACTTCAAGAGTTACGGCACGGACTTGCAAGCGCGGGTCAAAGCTTGGGAAGCTGCTGCTTCAAGCAGCCAGCAACTGGCTGACGAGTATCAACAATGGCTGCGCAAGCCAGATCTGTCGCGGGTTGAGCCGCTGTAGTTTCAGTCAGATCAACCGAGCTTTTTCACCAGCACCTGACTCTTACGATCCCAGTTGTACTTGCGCTTGCGGGCTTCAGGCAGCCAGTCGGGGTCAACCTGCACAAAACCACGTTTAATAAACCAGTGCATGGTGCGGGTGGTTAATACAAAAATGCTTTGCAGACCTGCGGCGCGCGCGCGTTGCTCAATGCGTTTTAGTATCTTCTCACCATCGCCCTGGCCTTGCGATTGAGGCGACACAGTTAGTGCTGCCATCTCGGCTGTTTTGGCTTCGGGGTAGGCGTACAGCGCTGCGCAGGCAAAAATCACGCCGTCGTGTTCAATGATGGTGTAGTTGTCGGCGTCGCGTTCAATCTCGGTGCGGTCGCGTTTGACCAATGTGCCGTCTTTTTCAAACGGTTCAATCAATTGCAAAATGCCGCCTACGTCATCAGCCGTGGCTTCTCGCAGCTCCTCTAATTTTTCGTCAACCACCATCGTGCCAATGCCGTCGTGCACGTAAATCTCAAGCAGCAGCGCGCCATCAACGGCAAACGGCAAGATGTGGCTGCGCTCCACGCCTGATTTGCAGGCCTTGACGCAGTGCTGCAAATAAAACGCAGTGTCGGTAGGGCGCTCGCCAGGCTGCAGGGTGGCCAGCAGCTTTTCAGCTGCAGCCAGCGGCAGTTCAGTGTCAATCGGGTTGTCTTCGCTCTCGGGCGCGATGGGGTCGATTCTGATGCCCGCAATTTCGCTTAAAAAAATCAGCTTGTCTGCACCCAGTGCGATGGCCACGCTGGTGGCGACTTCTTCCATTGTTAAATTAAACGCCTCTCCGGTTGGGGAGAATCCAAACGGCGACAGCAGCACCATGGCGCCAAAATCAAGCGTTTGGGTAATGCCCAGCGTGTCAACTTTACGCACCAGGCCTGAATGTTTGAAGTCCACCCCATCCACAATGCCGACCGGCCGGGCCGTGATGAAGTTACCGGAAATCACCCGCACCGTGGCCCCAGCCATCGGCGTGTTGGGCAAGCCTTGGCTGAAAGCGGCTTCAATTTCATAGCGCAGCTGGCCGGCGGCTTCTTGGGCGCAGTCCAGTGCCACCTCGTCGGTAATGCGCATGCCGTGGGAATATTTGGCGGCATGGCCTTTAGCGGCCAGTTGCTCGTTAACTTGCGGCCGAAAGCCGTGCACCAGCACAATTTTCACGCCCATGCTTTGGATTAATGCCAAGTCTTGCGCAATGTGCGGCAGCTTGCCCGCGGCGATGGCTTCGCCCGCTATGCCCACCACAAAAGTTTTACCGCGATGGGTGTGTATGTACGGCGCAACCGAGCGAAACCAGGGCACAAACGTAAAGTTAAAAACTGCAGACATTCGGCACTTTCAAAAATCCTAAAACTGGCCATTTTTATCAGCGCCGGGCGTAAGGCAGCCAGTCCCATCGCGTTAATTAAAACGTTTTACAATTGGGCACAAATTTATCCAGCTGTTGCCCGCTTACCGAGACCAGTGTAAGGCAGCCTAAATGGCGGGATATCGACAGGATGAAACCCACAGACAAGAACGCGATTCGCACACGCTCTCAATGGAAAATTTAGCAATCGGTTTATGGGGCTTTTTTTACGGCTGCTGCTTTTTGGTGCTGTGCGGAGCCGTTTTCGCGTATTCGCAGTCAATGCACCGTATTGGCATTAACGCCGGCTTGTCGGCCCTTGGCCCCGCGATTGCGGTTACCGTATTTTTAGGCGGCTTGCCGTTTGGCGACCGCGACCTACTTCTGCGTTTGCTCGCTTTCTTGACTGCACTGGTGGGCGTAGTGCTGGTTTATCAGTTGCTCAACATTTTGGGCGTGCTGCACACTGCGCTGCGGCGTCGCCGAGCCAAGGCGGTATTTTTGTGTTTGTGCGTCGTGTCGATCAGCGTGAGCTGGGTGCTAACGGCGCCTGATGCGTTGCTGCTGTGCGGCGTGATGGTATTTTTTCTGGCGCTTTACGCTTGGGCCGTTTCGTTAAACAAAGCGCTGCGGGGCGACAGTTTGGCATGGGTGGCCGTGATCGCTGTAATCGTGGTGATTACGGCGTACACCTGCTTGAGTTTTGGTGTGCTTCATCCTGAGCAGTGGAGTTGGCAACTGCAGTTGACCGCTGCCGCCGCAGCGTCTGTTTACGTGGTGGCACTTGCCGGCATTACTTGCCTGCGCTATGCGTACTTGCTGGAGCGAAAAAAGGTAATGGTCTATGGCCCAGCTTATGACCCCATCACCCGGCTGCGGTCCCGCTCAGAAACTGGCCAAATGGCGCGTGATATTTTCGACAACCCCGCTACCCAAAGCGAGCCCTTGGGCGTGATTGTTCTGACCATCGCCAACTTGTATGCGCTAGAAAAGCTGCATGGTATCGCCGCCGTCAACAGTGCCCTGTTTTTAATGGCCAGCCGACTAAAGCGTAATTTGCCAGCGCGCGTGGAAATTGGCCGCCTGGGCTTTGACGGGTTTTTGCTGATCATGCGCAATTGCACCGACAGTGGCCGCTTGGTGCAACTGGCGCATGAGCTCAATCAACGCTTGCACAAAGCAGCCACCATCAAAACCAACCCTGATGCGCAGCAGCTCGAAACCGCGCATACGGTGTGGCGGGCGCAAATTGGCATTGGCGTGCTGCACGTTAAAAGTCCTGAAATCAACAGTCTGGATGCCATCACGATGGGGCGCAATATGTCCCGCACTGCTATCAGCTACAGCAGTAGGGTGGCGTGGTTTGACCATGCCAGTGGCGAGATAACCGAGCTGCCCGCTCACCCGGGAATGGTGTAGCGCTGTGCAGTACTTGGCGATTGGTTTGTGGGGCTGTTTTTTTGGTGCTGCAGTGGTCATGCTGGCGGGTGCGGCTGTTGCTTATGCCCAGTCGCTTTATAAGATTGCGGTTAATGCTTCAGTGGCAGCGTTGTCCTCAGCGTTTTACGTCGCTGCTTTTCTGGGGCTGATTTCGTTTGGTGACCCGTCTGTGCAACGCAGCTTTCTGGGCTGGATCGCCGTTGGGGTTTCAGTGGTGTTGACGTACACGTTCTTGGCCGTGCTAGGAATGCTGCGGCAGAGCTCGCTTCGCCGGCGTTTGACGCTTGGGTTAGGCAGTGTCGTTGTGGTGGCTGGAGCGCTACAGCAGACACTGCTGCCAACTGACTTTTTGGCATTCGGTATCGGCACTGGGGCATTGATGAGCCTGCTGGCGCTGGCTGGCGCCATTTACTCAGTGGCTCGCGGAGACAAGTTGGCTTGGGCCGCCACTGCTGCCCTCGTTTGCATGATGGTGGGTATGACTGGGCTGGCTGTTTTTGCGATTTCGCCTGCGTCTTTTTCGTGGGAGGCGCAGGCCATAACGGCGTTGGCAGCTACGGTGTACATGGCCACTATGTGTACCGTGCTCTGGTTTCGATACGCCTACCTGCTGGAACTAAGAAAAGTAATGGCCTATGGCCCGAGTTATGACCCGGTAACCAAGTTGCGCTCGACCGTCGAAACGGGACATCTCGTGGCGTCAGTGTTCAAAACTTTCAGATCTGAACAGTCCGCACTCGGCGTTATGGTGTTGACGGTTGGCAATATTTACGCGCTAGAACAACTCTACGGCAGGGCGGCAGTCAACAACGCCTTGTTTGTGTGCGCAGAGCGGCTCAAGCGCTGCGCACCCAGTACGGTTGAAATAGGGCGGTTGGGCAGCGACGGCTTTCTGTTGCTGGTGCCCAAGTGCGCCGAGAGCTACAAACTCGTAAACATAGCGCGGGCAGTTGAAGCCAGCCTTCGTCGCTCGGTGACTTTAAATACCAGCGCCATGACGAAGCCGCTCGGCGTAGACAGCAGCTTGTGGGTCGCTGAAATCGGTTTGGGCGTACTCCTGGTGTCGACAGTGCAGACCAGCGCGGCTGATGCTGTTGCCATGGCGCGCCGCATGTCGCGTACCGCCTTGAGTTACCCCAGCAGAATCGCGTGGTTTGACGAAGCCAGTGGCGAAACGGTTGACTTACCCGACCAAAGACTGTTGTGACGCAACGCGTTGCGGTGCCGTTGCACAAAATAAATACACTGCGCCGATAATCAAGCACTTTGAATACTCCACTTTTGCGCCTTGATCCTGTGCCACTGACTGCTGCAAAGCTGGTTATTGAATTTCCCGAATCGTTACCCGTATCAGGCAAGCGCGACGAGATCACCGCCGCGATTGCCGCGCACCAGGTCGTCATTGTTTGTGGTGAAACCGGTTCTGGCAAAACCACGCAGTTGCCCAAAATTTTGTTGGCCATGGGGCGCGGCAAACTCAACTACCCGGCTGGCCAACGAGCCAAGCTGATCGGCCACACCCAGCCGAGGCGCATTGCTGCGTCGAGTGTGGCCAAGCGCATAGCGGAAGAACTTAAAACGCCGCTGGGCGATGTGGTGGGTTTCAAGGTGCGCTTTCAAGACCGCTTGAGCCGGGACGCGTCCGTCAAGCTGATGACCGACGGTATTTTGCTGGCCGAAACGCAAACCGACCCGCTGCTGAACGCTTACGACACCATCATCATTGACGAGGCGCATGAGCGCAGTTTGAACATTGACTTTTTGCTCGGCTACCTGCGCCAGTTGTTGCCGCGCAGACCCGACTTGAAAGTCATCATCACGTCGGCAACGATTGATGCTCAGAGGTTCGCTGACTATTTCGCGTCCGCAAAAGGGCAGGCACCTGTCATCATGGTGTCGGGTCGGATGTTTCCGGTGGAGCAACGCTATCGGCCTTTTGAAGAATCCCGCGACTACGATTTAAATGACGCAATTGCCGATGCGGTCGACGAGCTGTGGCTCAGCCCACACAACGCTGGCGACATTCTGGTTTTCTTGCCGGGTGAACGAGAGATTCGTGAAGCCGCTGACCACCTACGCAAGCATTTGGCACATCAGCCCTTAAACCGCGGTGCAGACGTGCTACCGCTTTTTGCGCGCCTGAGCCCAGCGGAGCAAGACCAGATTTTTGCCAACCACAACAACCGCCGCATTGTGCTAGCCACCAACGTGGCTGAAACGTCGCTCACAGTGCCAGGTATCCGGTACGTGATTGACGCAGGCACTGCGCGCGTCAAGCGCTACAGTTTCAGGAGCAAGGTCGAGCAGCTGATGGTCGAATCCATCAGCCAAGCCGCTGCCAACCAGCGCGCCGGGCGCTGCGGTCGGGTGGCCGACGGCATTTGCATACGGCTGTACGACGCGCAAGACTTTGCCGGCCGCCAGCGCTTTACTGACCCCGAAATTTTGCGCAGCTCATTAGCCGCCGTGATTTTGCGAATGAAGGCTTTGCACTTGGGCGCGATTGAAGACTTTGCCTTTATTGAACCGCCGCAGCGCCGCGCCATGACGGATGGCTACCAACTGTTGGCCGAGCTGGGCGCGGTGGACGACGACAACGAACTCACAGCGGTTGGCCACACACTGGCCAAGTTGCCGCTAGACCCTCGGGTTGGCCGCATGATTTTGGAAGCCAAAAGCCGCAGCGCGCTTGACGAAGTGCTGGTGATTGCTAGCGCCCTGAGCGTGCAAGACGTGCGCGACCGGCCGATGGACAAGCAAGCCCAAGCCGACCAG
>JANOWB010000459.1:0-8729 GCA_031417695.1 Polaromonas sp. | reverse complement strand
TGCGGCAAACGGTCATAAAAGCCCTTGGCCAGCGGGCACGAGTCGCCATGACAAGCTTTATCAAGGTGTTCGCACGACTTGTCTCGGGCCACCATTTCAACTACCCGCAGCGCGGGGCTGGCGGCGCTTTTTTCAACCAGCTCCAGCGCATCGAGTGCGAGTTTTCGGCCCGGGGTTTTGGCAGCCAAAAAAAACAGCTTGTCTAGCCGCTGCTTAGGCACGGCTTTTAGCAGCGGGAACACAGTGCCAATGGTTTTGCCAATGCCGGTGGTGGCTTGGGCCATCAGGCACTTGCCGTTGCTGGCGGTTTTGTACACCGCTTCAGCCAGTTCGCGCTGACCCGGCCGAAAGCTGCTGTGCGGAAAGGCCAGCGCATTAAGCGCGGCGTCTCTGGCGGTGCGGTGCGCCAGCTCGCGCTCAGCCCAGGCTAAAAAAAGTTCGCACTGCGCCTCAAAATATTCCTTTAGTACTGCCGCAGTGAAGTGTTCTACCAGCGGCGATTCATCGGCGGTGGCTATGTCAAAGTACACCAGTGCGAGGTTAATCGCGCCAAGGCTTTTTTCTTTACACAACAACCAGCCGTAAATTTTTACCTGCGCCCAGTGCAGCGCACGCTTGTTGTCGGCCATGGCGTGCAGGTCGCCACGAAAGGTTTTAATTTCTTCAAGCTGATTCGCGGCGGGGTCGTAGCCGTCAGCGCGGCCCCGCACAGCCAAGGTTTTGTAGTCGCCTTGCAGGGTGACTTCAGACTGGTACTGGGCATCGCGCCGCGACACCACCACAGCGTGGCCCGCCATGCCTTCTACGGCCGATGGTGAAGGCGTAAAACGCAAGTCCAAGTCCCCATGCTTGGCCGTGAATTCACACAGGGCGCGTACAGAAACCGAATATTTCAAGTGTTTTAGGGGTTTTAGTTAAGTAATATAGGCGCGAGCAGCTATAAATATAATAGCTGTTAATCTTTCATTTTACGTCGCGGCTTAGCCCGCCAACACGCGGCACACCAGGGCAAGGTGGTTAAGGTAACCTCTGGTCATGCCCTCTGTAAATTCAAAAAAATCTGACCGCCCCTTTGACGTCGTGCTGTACGGGGCTACCGGTTTTGTAGGCCGCCAAACGGTTGCTTATTTTGCGCAGTCTCCAGCGGTGGTTGCCAGCAACTTGCGCTGGGCGCTGGCTGGGCGCAATGCTGCCAAGCTGGAGCAAGTCAAGCAGGCCTGCCCGGGCGCGCAAAATGCCGGCGTTGTCGTTGCGGCGGCAGATGATGTGAAAGCCCTGAACGCACTGGCCAAAAGTTGCCGCGTGGTGTTGTCTACCGCCGGCCCGTTTTCTCTTTACGGCAGCGAGCTGGTGGCGGCTTGCGTTAGGCACGGCACGCATTATGTTGACATCACCGGCGAAACGCCGTGGGCGGCCAACATGATCGCCCAGCACCACGAAGCCGCTTTAAAAAGCGGTACCCGAATCATTCCGTTTTGCGGGTTTGACTCGGTGCCTTCAGACTTGGGCACATGGATGATGGTGCAGGCCATGCAGCAGCGCTACGGCAAGCCGTGCAGCAGTGTGAAGGCCGCGTTCAGTTTGACTGGCGGGGTAAACGGCGGCACGCTGGCATCTATGTTCAACATCATCGGCAGCGAAAACGCTAACGCCGTGGCAGAGTTGTTTTTGCTTAACCCGGGCAAACCCAAAAACCGCGACACCCCGCCTGCGACGCTTACGGCCAATGCAGACCCCGTGGCACCCCACCATGACGCGCGCTTGAAGGCCTGGCTGATGCCGTTTTTCATGAGCGTGATCAACACCCGCGTGGTCAGGCGAAGTGCGGCGTTGTTGGGCGACGCGGCAGGCTACCCGCCTGAGTTTCATTACCAGGAATACTTGCGGGTCGGCAGTGGGCTGGTGGCGGGGGCAGCAGCGGCAACCATTAGCACCGGTATGGCGGTTTCGCAATTGGCCCTTAAAGTGAATTCGGTACGCAAACTAGCGGCCGCGCTGGCACCCAAGCCGGGCTCTGGGCCGTCTGAAGCGCGGATGGACGGCGGGTCATTTCGCTGCGAGCTGATTGCCACCAGTGCAGATGGCGACGTGCTGCGTGGCCGCGTAGCAGACCGCGGTGACCCGGGCAACCGCGCCACGACCAAAATGGTGTGTGAGGCGGCGTTGTGCCTGGCGCTTGAGCAAGCTGAGTTGCCCGGCGGCCCGACGTATGGCGGGGTATTAACGCCAGCTGCGGGGCTGGGCGATGTGTTGGTTGGTCGGCTGCGTGCTGCCGGTATGACTTGGGTGGTGGACTGAACCAATTAGGTTGATTCAGGTTGCACCATGCGTTGGCAGCCCTATTGCGCTTGCCGCGGCGCTCACTGAAAGGCAGCTACCGGCACCGCCACATCAATAACGGCCAAGGCAGCGGGCATTTTTCCGTATACCTCTGCAGTTATTAAAACCGCAGCAGCGGCAATTGCCGCCAAAACGCCCGCCACGTAAAAGTAAAACGGCAGCACTGCTCGTGCTGGTTTTTTAGCTTTCCGTAATTGCCGGTTTGATGCGCTGGCTGATTTTGAAGACATACAACGTTCCTGATGACAGAGTCGCGTTTTTAGGTCAAAACGTATTTCAACGTATCCCGCTACTGCTGGCGAGCGATTTTGCAAGTCTTTGCAATGGTTTACACCTCAGACACCTCGGCTGCTGCCGCCTGGATTTCTAAACGTCACTGGGCTGTCATGATGCATGACTACAGTCGCTTGACCGCGTAAGTTGGCATGTTCAACGACACAAAATGTCACTATTCAATACAAAGGACACCCCGTGAATCATTCACTTGTAGAACGCCTGGCTGGCCTGCCAAGCCGCTTCGCTTTAAGGATGGCAGTGGGCTTGGTTGGTCTGGCCAGCGCTGCCACAACCATCGCGCAAAACGCGCCGACGCCGGCTGCGGTGCAGGTCGGTGAGCGCCCGTACTTTCTGGTCGCCGACATGTTGGCCAGCCCGTTAAAAGACAAACTCCAAAGCTGCGGCAACGGGCCCTTCACCAAAACCAGTTTTTCAATTGGTCACCGCGGTGCGGCGCTGCTGTTCCCCGAGCACACCCGCCAGTCGTACGAGGCAGCCGCCCGCATGGGCGCGGGTGTGGTGGAATGCGACGTTACCTTCACCAAAGACAAAGCCTTGGTGTGCCGCCATGCGCAAAACGATTTGCACACCACCACCAATATTTTGGCTACACCGCTTGCAGCCAAGTGCACCAAAGGGTTTACGCCGCATGACCCCGCGACCGACACACCGGCATCGGCTGAATGCCGCACCAGTGACATCACGTTGGCTGAATTTAAAACCCTGCGCGGCAAGATGGACGCTGCCAACACCAAAGCAAAAACAGTTGCCGAATACATGGCGGGCACGGCCAGCTGGCGCACCGATTTGTACAGCGGCGGCACCAGCGGCACGCTGATGACGCATGCTGAAAGCATTGCATTGTTCAAACAACTTCGGGTAAAAATGACGCCCGAATTGAAGTCGGCGGCGGTGACTATGCCATTTGATGGCTTTACACAAGAAAACTATGCACAAAAAATGATTGACGAATACAAGGCTGCCAACGTGCCGGCCAGCGATGTTTTTGCCCAGTCGTTTAACAAGGCTGACATCTTGTACTGGATCAAAAACGAGGTCGCGTTCGGCAAGCAGGCCGTGTTTTTAGACAGCGCTGAAAAAGCCGCTGACTTGCCAAGCCTGGACATGCTGCAGAGCTACAAAAAAGACGGCATTCAAATCGTCGCGCCGCCCATCTTCGCGTTGCTGGACAGCAAAGATGGTGCTTTGGTGCCCTCAAGCTATGCCAAAAACGCCAGGCAAGCAGGCTTGGACATCATCACCTGGAGCCTGGAGCGTTCTGGCGTTCTTGCCAATGGCAACCCGGGCTGGTACTACCAAACGGTGGCCCCGCTGATAAAACGCGAGGGCGACACCATGCACGTGCTTGACGTGTTGGCTAAAGAGGTTGGCATCAAGGGTATTTTTTCTGACTGGCCCGCCACCACGACTTACTACGCCAACTGCATGGGGCTAAAGTAGGGCGCCAAATTCATCCATGGCGCCATCAGCCGAGCCTTACGCGGGTTAGCGCAGGCCGAAAAAGCTGAGCACAATGCCGATAACGACAACCAGACCAACGATGTAAATAATGCTGTTCATAAAAGTTCTTTCGTACTTAAGTTAAAGGAAGTTTCAGCGGGCTTATTTCGCCGCTGGAATTAAAATAATGTTGTCGGTTTTGGTCTGCGGCTGAATGGTGACGTTTTCTTGATTCGCAGGCAAGACAACGCTTTCAATTTCAGTGATCACGCCGCCGCCCGCTACGCTGCCGCTTGCATTGCCCAAGCCACCCACGCGCGCTTCACAGGCCACTTTGTCTGCACCTTTAAAGGCGTTGCAGCGCATCAGGGCGTTGGCCTTGAACTGACCGCCTGCGTTGTCGACCTTGCCGGCACGTTTGGCAGCGTTTGCGTTGCGCACCTCGGTCATGCAGGTTTCGCGGCTTTGCTGGGTTGCGCCGCTTTTGCAAGCCGCCATTTCGCTGGCGGCGTTGCCAGTGGCATCAATCCCGGTAGTACCCGCGGCTATTTGGGCAATTGCCGACACCGCCAGCACGGCTGCGCCTAAAAACGCGGCAACGGACTTGGCTACGCCGTACTTCGGAACGGTTCTTATCTTGTGAGCTTGAGTCATGGTTACTCTCCGGTAGTCAGGTTTGCTTGCACCGGCACACTTGCCGACACATGCTCCCAGCTTAAAAAGAGTTCCATTTGGTTGCTGCAAGGCAATAGCGCGCGTTACGCGCCCAGAGCAGCCTGGCAGTTTGTAGGACGCTGCCCTGTACAGGCAACACAGAGTTAGGCTAAGGTGCCAAACTGCTATTAATAAAAGAGCTGCTCGCGCCCGAATATATTGGGCTCAGAGCGAAAAATACCAAGTTTTAAGGCCCTAAAACCCAAGCTTGTTGGCCGCTGCGGTCAGCTCTGCCTTGAAGTTTGGGTGCGCAATGGCAATCAACGCTCTGGCGCGCTGGCCGGCTGATTTGCCGCGCAGTTGCGCCACACCAAACTCAGTCACGACGTAGTTGATGTCATTTTTGCTGGTGGTGACGTGCGTGCCGGGGCTAAGCACTGGCACGATGCGTGAAATGCTGTCGTCTTTGGCGGTAGACGGCAACACAATAAATGCTTTTCCGCCGCGCGACCGATTGGCTGCGCGTACAAAATCGGCTTGCCCGCCCGTGCCTGAATACGGCGTTTGCCCCAAACTTTCTGAGCCGCACTGGCCCATCAAATCAATCTGCAGCGTGGCGTTGATGGCGTGGAGGTTGTCGTTGCGGCTGGCCAGGTACGGGTCGTTGGTGAAGTCAACCGGGTGAATCTCAACGCCGGGGTTGCGGTCAAGGTAGCGGTACAGCTTGGCTGAGCCCAGCGCAAATGTGGCAATGCATTTGCCGGGCAAATAGTTTTTACGCCGGTTGGTCACTGCGCCGCTTTCAATCAGCGTCATGATGCCGTCGCCAATCATTTCAGTGTGAATGCCCAAGTCGTGCTTGCCTGTAAGTTGCATCACTACCGCGTCAGGTATGCCGCCGTAGCCAATTTGCAAAGTCGAGCCGTCGTCAATCATGTCGGCAACGTATTTGCCAATGGCTACCTGCACGGGGCCAATCTTGGGCAGGCCCACTTCCATGACCGGCTCGGTGCTTTCAACCAGCGCCGTGACTTGCGAGATATGCACATGACAGTTGCCATACGCAAACGGCACATTCGGGTTGACCTCCAGCACCACCGCGCGTGCTTTGGCGATAGCGGCCAACGTGTAGTCAGTGCCCAGGCTGAGTGAGAAGTAGCCGTGCGCGTCCATGGGCGATGCCATCGAAAACACCACGTCGGCCGGGATCAGCCCGCGCTCAATCAATTGCGGCATTTCAGAAAAATAACTTGGCACAAAATCAATCCAGCCTTCTTTTCCGCCAGCACGGGTGGCTGAGCCAAAAAAGTAAGCCACGTTGCGGACATTGGCTACCGTGTTCGCGTCTATGTAGGCGTATTTGCGCATGCCTAAAATTTGGCTGACCTTCACGTCCTTGAAGTCCAACCGCTGCTCAGACAGCGCTGTCAGCAGCGCGGGCGGCTCTCCGACGCCGCTGGGCACAACGATGCAGTCACCGTTGTTAACGAGCTTGACGGCATCTGCGGCCACCATGCGTTTGCTGGCGTATTGCTGGGTAACGGACATGGCGGCCTTGTAGTGTTGTCTCGGGGAAGTAGGTAGATTGGCGGTGTAGCCGGCAACCTTGTTCATCATATCTGCGCTGGTGCAGCATTAAGTGGTCCACACGCGGGGAGCGTCCCCCGTTAAGTCCCACAACTGCGCACGCCACGCCGCCCGCACTTGTTTGAGCAAGTGCATAACGGGTTCCACCACTGGGGCCAGTACGCGCACCACCACTACTCGCCGGTCGGGGCTGGTGGCGCCAGCGCTTTGGCAAAGTGCGTGCTCGGCCATCACAGCGCGCGCCGCATCAAGGGCACGCTGGCGGCGGGCCCGCTCAAGCTCAAGGCCAGTGACAAAAAACAGCGTGCCCATGCAGCGCTGCCCGGCCAGGCCCAGTGGGCTGTTCAACAGCAAATCGTCTGCAGCCTTGATGCGAGCACGTTCCAGCCACACGCCCGGCAGCTCGAGGTGCTGGCTAAAGCTGCCTGCTGCAAACGGCTGCTGGGCGGCAGGCAAGCCAAGGGCAGTCACGTCCCAGCCCAATAGCTCGGCACCTGGGGCCAGCGCCATCGTGACGCGGTTTTCAGCCAGGCAGCCGCTGTAGGCAATTGACTCCAGTGGCAACCATTCCATGCGCGCGTTGTTGGCAACAGTTATCGCAGTGCGCTGGGTGGCCAGCTCGCCATCAGAGCGATAAAACCGGGTGGCTCCGGGCGTGGTCAGCAAGCCGTGTGCGCCACTGGCAACACTGATCGTCAAGTCCAGTGTGTCGCCGCCTACCAATCCACCGGGCGGGTGCACCAGTACGTTGTGGCAAATTTGCTCTCCCTCGGGGTACAGACTTTGCAAAATACGCAGCGGGCCACTGTGATGAAAGTGGGCAACGGTTTTGCTGCCGCCCGGAGATGGGCGGGCAGAGTAGTTCAGTTGCAGAGATGCATGCCAAGCCATGTGAAAAGTGTAGCCGCGGTGTGGCGTGCTGCTAAATGCTACTTAAATATGAGCTGCTCGCGCCCGTGCTTATTGGGTTTTAAGATCAATTTAATTCTGTTTACCGGCTAAAAAATGCAGATTCACACCAATTGAGTTGACGCCTGCACAACAGGCCGCGGCGAAAGCGGTTCAACCTTCGACTGGCGCGATCGGCCAATCGCGTGAATCGGTTGTTGAATTTAATCGTTGTTGGTACTGCGATGTGCCCACTGTGTAGTGTGCTTTTCAATGTAGCTGAACAGCTCATACATCAACATCGCCATCGCACCCACCACCACCAGGCCGCTGAAGGCCAAGCCCATTTGCATCGATGACCCGGCCGAGATCAAGAGGTAGCCGATGCCTTCGTTGGCGGCGGTCATCTCGCTCACGGTGGTGCCAACAAATGCCAGCGTAATCGCTACCTTCAACGAGCCGTAAAAATACGGCATGGAGCGCGGCAGGCCGACCTTGACCAGCACGTCCAAGCGCTTGGCGCCGAGCACACGCAGGACGTCTTCCAGCTCGGGCTCCAGCGTGGCCAGGCCGGTCGCAATGTTGACCATGATGGGAAAAAACGAGATCAAAAATGCGGTGAGAATCGCCGGGCCAATGCCAATGCCGAACCACACCACCAAAATCGGCACAAACGCGGCTTTGGGAAGAGCGTTGAACGCGGTCATCAGCGGGTACACGTCCGAGTACGCCAAGCGCGATGAGCCGACCACAAAGCCCAGCAGCACACCCACCACAATCGCAATGCCAAAACCCACCATGGTTACCCAATAGGTGCGCCACGCGTGGCCCAAAATCACCCATTTAAATTCCCAGGTTTGAGTTGCAATGCGCCATGGGCTGGGGAAGATAAATTCTGAAACATTGAAGGCTGTGCAAATGAATTGCCACAGCGCAAGAATCGCCACCAGCAGCAACCATGGCGCCCATATATGAAGTTTTTTACTGTTCATCATTAAAGTTCTTCAGGCTGGTACGGGAGTGCTTTGACGAATTGCGCCAATGTGCCCACGCAGCTCGTGCACGATGTCTGAAAAGGCTTTGGTGTAAGTCACTTCCAGGTCGCGCGGGCGCGGCAGATCGATTTCTTTTTTAACTACAAAGCGGCCCGGGCTTTTGCTCATTACGTACACGGTGTCGGCTAAAAACACCGACTCACGCAAGTCGTGGGTGACCAAAATCACATTGAATTTTTGAACCATCCACAGGTCGCGCAAAATGCACCACAGCTCTTCACGGGTGAAGGCGTCTAACGCGCCGAATGGCTCGTCAAGTAGCAGCATTTTGGGTTCATGAATCAACGCCCGGCAAATGCTGGCGCGCTGTTGCATACCGCCTGACAGTTGCCACGGAAACTTGTCGCCGTAGCCAGCCAGCCCCACGCTATCAAGCAGCTTGATGGCGCGCGCTTCGTACTCTTTGCGTTTGGCTTTGAAGTTGCTGCGGTAAGGCTCCACAATCTCCAGCGGCAACAGCACGTTGTC
>JANOWB010000458.1:0-5831 GCA_031417695.1 Polaromonas sp. | reverse complement strand
GACAGTAGGGTCGCCTTTTCTTTGCTTACTTTCTTTTGGCGAAGCAAAAGAAAAGTGAGTTGCAGCCGGGCAACCCCCGGCGCTCCCAATGAAGGCAGAACGCTACAAAATTAAGAGCTACCCGCGCCCGAATCAAAAGCGCCAAACCCCAAAACAGCAATAAACCGATAATCACCCCATGCCCAATGCAAAACAACGCATAGTAGTCGGCCTAAGCGGCGGCGTAGACTCCGCCGTCACCGCCTATTTGCTAAAACAACAGGGCCATGAAGTCATCGGCATCTTCATGAAAAACTGGGAAGGCGATGACTCAGAAGAGTTCTGCTCATCAAACGTTGACTTCATCGACGCCGCCGCCGTAGCCGATGTGCTGGGCATTGAAATTGAACACGTCAACTTTGCGGCTGACTACAAAGACCGCGTCTTCGCCGAGTTTTTGCGTGAATACGAAGCCGGCCGCACGCCCAACCCGGATATTTTGTGCAACGCCGAAATCAAGTTCAAAGCGTTTTTAGACCACGCCATGCGCCTAGGTGCAGAAAAAATCGCAACCGGGCACTACGCCCGCGTTCGGCTGAACGAAGCCACGCAGCTACATGAACTGCTAAAAGGCCTGGACCCGGCCAAAGACCAAAGCTATTTTTTGCACCGCCTCAACCAGGCGCAGTTGTCAAAAACGTTGTTTCCGGTGGGCGAGCTGAAAAAAACCGACGTGCGCCGTATCGCTGACGAAATCGGCCTGCCGAACGCCAAAAAGAAAGACTCCACCGGCATTTGCTTCATTGGCGAGCGGCCGTTCAGAGACTTTTTAAACCGCTACATCGCTAAGGCGCCCGGCCCGATCAAAAGCGACAAAGGCCGCACGCTCGGCGAACACGTAGGCTTGAGCTTTTACACGCTCGGCCAGCGCCAAGGTTTAGGGATTGGCGGCGTAAAAGCCAAAGGCGCCGAGCTGAAAGCCTTGCAAGCCCAAGGCCAGCGCGGCGCGGGCGAGCACACGCCTTGGTTTGTTGCCCGCAAAGACATGGCGACCAACACGCTGTGGGTAGTGCAAGGCCACGACCATCCTTGGCTGCAGTCAACCGAGGTCAGCGCGCTAAACTGCAGCTGGGTGGCTTGCGCCGCGCCTGCGCTGGGCGAGCTGGCGGCCAAAACCCGCTACCGCCAAGCGGATGCGGAGTGCGCCCTGCAAAGCGCCACACTTGGCACCTGCGATCTGCACTTTTCTAGCGCCCAGTGGGCCGTGACGCCGGGCCAATCAGCCGTGCTCTACGACGGCGAGGTGTGCCTGGGCGGCGGCGTGATTGACAGTAGCAACGTGCAAAACACGCCCCAATAGTGTTTCGAGGCAGTTTTAAGGTCTCAATTGTGCTCTAGCCCAATTAATACGGGCGCTAGCAGCTACTAAATTTATAGTGTTTATTTGCTCCATCGCCATCAACAGGCAACAAAAAACCCGCCAGCAGCGGGTTTTTTAAGGCTCTAAGCGAGGCAAACCAAGCTTGCCTCGCTTTCAAGGCTTTAAAACGGAATGTCGTCATCCATATCGTCAAACCCACTGGCGGCCTTGGCGGCCGCGGGTTTGGCCGCTGCAGGACGTGCCGCCGGAGCCGCGCGTGGAGCGCTGTAATTGCTGCCGCCGCCATCATCACCATCGGGCGAGCCACCGCCCATGCCTTGGCGGCTACCCAGCATTTGCATCTGGTCAGCTCGAATTTCGGTGGTGAATTTTTCAACGCCGTCCTTGTCAGTCCATTTGCGGGTTCGCAGGCTGCCTTCCACGTAGACCTGCGAGCCCTTTTTCAGGTACTGGCCGACGATTTCAGCCAGGCGGCCATTGAAGTTGATGCGGTGCCACTCGGTCGCTTCTTTCATTTCGCCGCTGGTTTTGTCTTTCCAGCGGTCGGTGGTGGCAATAGACACGTTGGCGATCTGGTCGCCGTTTGGGAAGCTGCGCATTTCGGGGTCTTTGCCCAAGTTGCCGACGATGATGACTTTATTGATGGAGGCCATAGCGAGTTCCTTTGAAGTATTAAACACGGCAGCCACCTGTACTGCCGACACGAATGACCCGAAGGTTAAGCTGTCAGTTTAACGCCCCTGCGGACAAGTCAACCCCGCACCGCATCAGGCCCTTTTTACGCGATAGTTACGCCACCCGCTGCCGCCACCGTTACGGTTTTACCCACTGCTGCTGTGTAGGTGGTTGATTTGACCGTGCTGGTGAAGATGAATTCGCCCTTCACGGCAGCATTGGTCACGGTCATCATCACATAGCCACGGCGAACGGTATCGGCATAGTTCAAATCGTCAATCAGCCCCAAGCCAGCGCCTATAGCTGCCACACCTAATTGCGGTACCAGTGCGCTGCCGTCGAGCGAGCTGGCTAGAGCGCCCAAACCAAACGCTTCAAAACCTGGCGCAGTGACTGACGCAGTGGCAAATTCAACACCGACTTTTTCACCCGCCAACGTCGTCAAGCTGGTGAACCAGCCGTTGTGGGAATCGCCTGACAAAACCACCAGTTTTTTGCCCTGGGCTTTGATGGTTTGCAATATCGCCTCGCGGTTGGCGGGGTAACCGTCCCACGCGTCAAGGTTGTAGGGCAAGCGCGGGTTGGTGGCGGGGTTCAATAGCCCCGCCTGCACGGCTGTCAGTGCTGCAGCGCCCCGGCCGGCACGCGTGGCCTTGGCGGTCAGAAAATCGCTGATGGCTGTTTGAACAGCTGCATTAGCCGCGGGGCTGGGTGCGGTCAGCGCTGTGTTTTGCGCTTGCAGCACCGAGCCCGGCAACCACATGCGCGCCATGATGTCCTGGTTACCGAAGATTTGCCATGTTGCGGTCGATGCCGCAGTGCCGGTGGTCAACCAGTTTCGCTGCTCGGTGCTGATCATTTTGCGTGCCGCATCGCCGAGCACGCCAGCTGCGTTAGGCGTCAAACCGGCAGCGTAGCGGGCGATACCGCCGTCGTCGTCACCAAAGCTGTCGTACTGGCGGTCGCGGCCTTCAATGCGGGTGTCCAGCATGTGCTGAGTGAACAGCGCGCCAAAGTCAACACGGCGGTAAATCTTCAGCAAGTTGGCGGCGTCAGGGGCTCGAATGGGCATCCACTCGTGGTACGCCCTGGCAGCAATGTTTTTGCGCACATTCCAGTCGCCTTGGGTGGCGGGGTCGTGGTTTTGAGCACCACCTACCCATGCGTCGTTGGTAAATTCGTGGTCGTCCCAGACGGTGATCCACGGCATCTTGGCGTGCAGCGCTTGCAGATTTTTGTCCGACTTGTACAGCGCATGGCGCGTGCGGTAGTCACTTAAGCTGACGATATCGTTCACCGGACTGACCACCCAACCCAGGCTGAGGGCGGTGGTGTTGTTCAACGCATCGGTGTTGCCAAATTTGTTGGGCTCTGCACCGTATTCATAAATATAGTCACCCAAATGCACAGCGTATTGCGCGTCCGACTTGGCAGCGGCGTCATACACATTGAAAAACCCGTTGGAATACAGCGAGCAGGAAAACACCGCAAACTTGACAGACGCCGCGTTGCTGGCGGGCAGCGTGCGCGTGGTGCCCACGGTGGACGTGGTGCCTACCGCGTCTTTAAAGCGGTAAAAGTAGCTTGCGCCAGCCACCAGCCTGGTGGCGTCTACTTTGGCCGTGAAACCCGAGGTTTCAATGGCTTGCACGGTGCCAGAGTTGACGATGGTTTTAAAGTCCGCGTCGCTGGCGATTTCCCACGTCAAGGCCACTGACTCGGTGCTGCCCAGCACCTTGGCGTGGGTCCACAAAATAACGCGGTCAGCAAGCGGGTCGCCGCTGGCCACGCCGTAAATAAATTCAGCTGGCTTGGCCTGTGGGGCAGCCTGCGGGGCCGTTACGGCGGGGTCGTCTGAGCCGCCGCATGCGGCCAGCGAGCCGCTGATGGCCACCGCTGCGGCGGTTGAGCTGGTTTTGACGAGGAAATCACGGCGATTGCTGTTTTGGGTCATGGAAACGCTCCGGGTTAAAACTGCTATTTAGTGCCACTTGTGTGACGCGTTCATGAAACCCCACTGCCCCGGTATGATGGAGAGTTGCCCTCGAAGACCGTCCAAATTGAACTCCCCTGAAGACAGTAAATACCTCGCCAGTGTTTTGGCTGCCCAACGCATCAGCATTCGCGGCGCGCGCACGCACAACCTGAAAAACATCGACCTCGATATTCCGCGTAACCAGCTGGTGGTTATCACCGGCCTCAGCGGCTCGGGCAAGTCGTCCCTCGCGTTTGACACGCTGTATGCCGAAGGCCAGCGGCGTTATGTGGAGAGCCTGAGCACCTACGCGCGGCAGTTTTTGCAGCTGATGGACAAGCCCGATGTCGACATGATTGAGGGTTTGTCGCCCGCAATCTCGATTGAGCAAAAGGCCACCTCGCACAACCCCCGCTCCACCGTCGGTACGGTGACTGAAATTCACGACTATTTACGCCTGCTGTTTGCACGCGCTGGCACGCCGTTTTGCCCCGAGCATGATTTGGCGCTGCAAGCCCAAAGCGTGAGCGAAATGGTCGACACCGTGTTGGCGCTGCCCGAAGACACCAAGCTGATGATTCTGGCGCCGGTTGCGCGTGAGAAAAAAGGCGAATTTGTTGAGCTGTTTGCTGAAATGCAATCGCAAGGCTACGTGCGCTTTCGGGTTGATGGCGCCACCTATGAGTTTGACGAGTTACCCAAACTCAAGAAAACCGAAAAGCACAACATTGATGTAGTGATTGACCGCATTAAAGTTAAAGCCGATATGCAGCAACGCCTGGCCGAAAGCTTTGAAGCCGCGCTGCGACTGGCCGACAGCAAGGCGCTGGCGTTAGAGATGGACACCGGAAAAGAGCACCTTTTCAGCGCCAAGTTCTCTTGCCCGGTGTGCAGCTATTCGCTGGCTGAAATGGAGCCGCGCCTGTTTTCGTTCAACTCACCCGTGGGCGCATGCCCCAGCTGTGACGGTTTGGGCCATAAAGAGTTTTTTGACCCGGCACGCATCGTCGCGTTCCCGTCGCTCAGCCTAGCCAGCGGCGCTGTAAAGGGTTGGGACAGGCGCAACGGCTACTATTTTTCGATGCTGGAAAGCCTGGCCAAGCACTATGCGTTTGACATTGAAACCGCGTTTGAAAACTTGCCCGCCAACGTGCAGCAGGTGGTGCTATACGGCTCGGGCGATGAGGAAATCAAGTTCTCCTACGTGATGGATTCGGGTGCGTCGCAAGGTAAAAAAGTCAACAAAAAGCACGCCTTTGAAGGCGTCATCACGAATTTTGAACGCCGCTACCGTGAAACCGATTCAAGCGTGGTGCGCGACGAGCTGGGCCGCTACCGCAGCGTGCAGCCCTGCCCCGACTGCCACGGCACGCGCCTGCGGGTGGAGGCAAGGCATGTGTATCTGGTCGGCTCGCCTGAAGCCGACGGCACGGTTAAAAAGCGGGCAATTTTCGACATCAGCCGCGTCACGCTGCGCGAAAGTTTTGCGTATTTTGACCAGCTCAAAATGTCGGGTGCCAAGGGCGAAATTGCCGGCAAAGTGGTGCGCGAGATTGGTCTGCGGCTGAAATTTTTAAACGATGTCGGCTTGAATTATTTGAGCCTGGACAGAAGTGCTGAAACGCTGTCGGGCGGCGAGTCACAGCGCATTCGCCTGGCATCACAAATCGGCTCGGGCCTGACCGGCGTGATGTATGTGCTGGACGAGCCCAGCATTGGCCTGCACCAGCGCGACAACGACCGCCTGATTGGCACGCTCAAACATCTGCGCGACATTGGCAACAGCGTGCTGGTAGTGGAGCACGACGAGGACATGATTCG
>JANOWB010000457.1:0-5836 GCA_031417695.1 Polaromonas sp. | reverse complement strand
CGGTGCAAACATAAAGCCGACGCCGACTTCTTCGATACACCGGGCAATCGCCTCAGGCGGTAGATTGATGTTGATGCCCAGGGATTCCATCACGTCAGCGCTGCCCGACTTGCTGCTGACGCTTCTGCCGCCGTGCTTGCTGACTTTGGCGCCTGCGGCTGCTGCCACAAACATCGAACAAGTTGAGATATTGAAGGTGTGCGAACCGTCGCCGCCAGTGCCCACAATGTCGACCAGATGGGTTTTGTCGGCTACGTTCACCTTGGTGGAGAATTCGCGCATCACCTGCGCAGCAGCGGTGATTTCGCCGATGGTTTCCTTCTTGACGCGCAGCCCGGTAATCAAAGCTGCCATCATCACAGGCGACATCTCGCCACCCATGATGAGCCGCATCAGGTGCAGCATTTCGTCATGGAAAATTTCGCGGTGTTCGATGGTGCGCTGCAGCGCTTGGCTGGCGGTAATCTTGTGTGAGTTGGGCATGGGCAATATCTTGTTTGAATTTTTTTTCGGTATTTGCAATTATCGATAAGCGCTAAATTGACGCTTTGAAGAACGCTCGAATGACATCTATCGCACGGTCAACGCCTGGTGCATCGACATCCAGATGAGTTACAAAACGCAGCCGGTACAAGCCCGTTGCCTGAATGCCGTTGTCTGCCAAATGCTTGAGCAGCGCAGCTGACCGGGCCTTGGCAGCGCCCGTCAAATCTACAAAAACGATATTGGTTTGCGGCGCTTCAACGGCCAAGCCGTCGATGCCCGCCAGCCCGGCAGCCAGACGTTTGGCCAGCGCGTGGTCATCAGCCAGCCGGTTAATGTGATGGTCTAGCGCGTATGCCGCAGCAGCCGCCAGTCCACCCGCCTGGCGCATACCGCCGCCAGCCATTTTGCGAATGCGATGGGCTCTGGCAATAAAGTCTTTGGACCCGCACAGGGCTGAGCCAACCGGCGCTCCCAGTCCTTTGCTGAAGCAAACCGACACACTGTCAAAACACTGGGCAATGCGGCGTGCTTCGTCTGTTGCGTTGCGGCCAGTTAAAGCACCTTGCGCCACGGCGGCGTTAAAAAGCCGCGCGCCGTCTAGGTGACGAGTCAGCCCTTTGCTTTTAGCCAAATCAGTCGCAGCTTGAACGTAGTCAAACGGCAGCAACTTGCCGCCCAACGTATTTTCAAGCGTCAGTAAACGGGTGCGTGCAAAGTGCGCGTCGTCGGGTTTGATGGCCGCTTCAATGTCGCTTAATGCCAACGTGCCATCGCTCTGGTGATTCAACGGCTGCGGCTGCACGCTACCAAACACCGCTGCGCCACCGCCTTCCCAGCGGTAGGCATGCGCCATTTGGCCAACGATGTATTCGTCGCCGCGCTGGCAGTGGCTGAGCACCGCACACAAGTTGCTTTGCGTGCCAGTGGGCACAAACAGCGCGGCTTCAAAGCCGAGCAGGGCCGCGATTTTTTCTTGCAACGCGTTCACGCTCGGGTCACCCGAAAACACGTCGTCGCCCAGCGGCGCGGCGTGCATGGCGGCGCGCATCGCTTCAGTCGGCTGGGTAACGGTGTCGCTGCGTAAATCAGTGTTTTTGATGGTCATTTTGGCCTTTAGCCCAATAAATACGGGCGCGAGCAGCTATTTAAATAATAGTAAAACTCATGCTGCTTGAGGGGGTCAGATACCGTCTTGGGCACCTTTCGTAATTAGACATCGGATACAGAACTAAAGCACTTCGCGCTTTCTACTAAACCTAAAGGGGTTGATGCAAATTGACGTCGGATATTGCTCAACTTGACTAAAACTTAACAACTATGCAATACTTTATTGCACGTTTTATGTTGCCAATTTATCAATTTACTTACATATAGGCCATGAAAAAACTACTGTCCTCCATCTTCTGTCCAGCTCTTATCTTAGCCTTCGCGACACTTGCTCCGACTGCATTTGCTCAAAAAGCCGAACGTCCGAATTGGGTGGTGGGTGACAAGTGGGAATACAAATCTTTGCAGCGTAACGATGGGAACAAAGTAAGTGCGTATCAACATGAAATTGAGAGCATCGTTGACGGGAAGCTGATGATTCGTAGCAGCGGAAAAAATGCAGAAGGTGTGTACAGGCCCGGCTCGTTGCAGACTTACAGCCCGGACATGAACTACATAACGCGAACTGGTCCCGGCTTCACCAACACTCCTGACAGCCAGGTTTTAAACTGGCCACTGGAAAGTGAAAAAAAGTATTTGTCAGAATTCTCCTGGGTCAACACCTCCAACGCTCAAGCAGGGAAAACTGACTACAAAGCCGTAGTCTCTGGGCCTGAGGACGTCACAGTTGAAGCTGGCACGTTCAAAGCATACAAAATCAGCGCCAAAGGGTTCTGGAATCGCCGCGATCGGGAATTCAATGGTAGCGGGTCAGCATCACAAACCATCTGGTACGCGCCAGAAATCAAGCGCTGGGTGAAGTGGGAAACCCAGAGCAGGGACAGCCAAAACCGTCTGTTTACGGACAATGTCGACGAGCTAGTGAAGTACACGCCGGGCAAGTAGGTCTCGGAAACTGAGCAATCCCGTAGCGCAATTCAGGTTGCGACACTGCCTAATTGTGCTGCAGCAAGAAATTCTTGAGCATCGCATGGCCATGCTCAGTCAATATCGACTCAGGGTGAAACTGCACGCCCTCAATCGGCAGTGTTTTGTGCCGCACGCCCATGATCTCGCCGTCATCTGTCCAAGCGGTGACTTCCAGCACATCGGGGCAAGTCGATTTTTCAATCGCCAGCGAATGGTAGCGATTGACGGTGAACTGCTTGGGCAAATCAGCAAACACGCCAAGTTGGGTGGTGGTGATGACGCTGGTTTTGCCGTGCATCAATTCTTGCGCGCGGATGATGTTGCCGCCGAACGCCGCGCCGATAGCCTGGTGGCCCAAGCAAACGCCGAGAATGGGCAGCTTGCCTGTAAAGTGCTGAATAGCAGCCACCGAAATGCCAGCCTCAAGCGGTGAGCAGGGGCCGGGCGACACCACCAGACGGTCAGGCTTTTTGGCAGCGATTTGCTCGATGGTGATTTCGTCGTTGCGAAACACTTCCACTTCCGCCCCCAGCTCGCCAAAATACTGCACGATGTTGTACGTAAAGCTGTCGTAGTTGTCGATCATTAAAAGTTTGATGCGTTGGCTGGTTTCCATGCTTTTAGCTCCTGGTGCGAACAAATTATTGACGTAGTCGAATGCTGAAGTTCATTGCGCGCTGGCGGCCCTAGGGCTGCGAAGGCGCGTGGGCAGTTTTAGCGCTGCGGTCAGGGCCAAGCGCACCAAATCCGGCAATAAGCACAAGCGCCAGCCAGGCGTAGCTGGCGGTACCAGCGGCGTCCATGCTCCAGCCCGCCAGCACTGGGCCAATGGCCGAACCCACACAAAACAAAATCGACGTTTCGCTCAGCGCCTGGCCCATGCTGCAAGAGCGCTTGGCTGCGCTTTCGGTCGCCGCCACGATGGCCAGCGTCAGCGTGCAGGGCGCGACCACGCCGAGCAGCACCACCGCCAGCCAAAGTAACCACACCGAAGCAGATGAAGTGGCAGCACCGCTGCCCTGTAAGTAATGCGCTGCGCCCAACACCAGCACACCCGCCACGCCGACGGCGGCCGCATAGCGCACGCAGCACTTCAGCCCCAACCGGTCGCAGGCCACGCCCAACGGGGTTTGCGTCAAAATGCCGGCCACGCCAAATACAGTTAACGCCAGCGCGGCCATTCGGCTGTCAAAACCTTCGCGGGTGAGGTAAATGGGCAGCATGCCAAACAACACGCCGTCGACCAAGCCGGACAAAAGCGCGATGCGGTAAACCGATGAGCTTGACGCGCCCCGCACCAGTCGCATCAGGGTGGCCGCAGCCATGCGACTCATGCTGCTGCGCACAGCCTTCTGGTCGGCGGCAGGCGCCTGTTGTACGGCTGCGCCCCACAACGGAATGGCCGCCAACGCTGCAAACACGGCGCCCAGATAAAAGCCATAAGCCAGTGCCACACCCACCAGCGTCAGCAAGGCAGCACCTGCCGTTTGGCCCACGCCAATCACGGTTTCGTGCACACCCACTACACGCCCGCGCTGGGCGTGGTCTACCGCGCTGTAAAGCCAGCTTTCGTTGGCAATCCAGCGTATGCCGATGGCCAGGCCCAGCGCAAACGCGAGTGCACCCCACGGCAGCACCTGCGGGGGCGCAACGCTCATGGCCAGCGACGTTACTGCCGTAAGCACGCACGACACCATGACCAACGCTCTGGAACTTAACCGCGACTGCCACAGCGGCGTGAACAAGTTGCCCAGTAGCACGCCCAGCCAAAGAAAGGAGCCGATCAAACCAATCTGCGTAGCGCCAACCCCGCGGGCGTCAAGCCACAACGTGACCAGTGGGTACAGCAAGCCCACCTGTGCCAAGTGCGCAAAGCCAGACACGGCGTTGAGGCGCAGCACCAGAGCCCGGGCCGCTAGCCGCTGCACCTCGATCGGCGAAGTCACTCCAGCCCTTCCTCAACCAGCTCACTGGCCCGCAGCAGCGCCCGCGCCTTCGCTTCGGTTTCTTTCCATTCCAGCTCGGGCACAGAGTCAGCCACCACGCCCGCCGCCGCCTGCACGTACAGCACTTGATCTTTGATGATGCCTGTGCGGATGGTAATGGCTACATCCATATCACCTGAATAGCTCAAGTACCCGCAAGCACCGCCGTACAGGCCGCGCTTGATGGGCTCCAGCTGGTCGATGACTTGCATGGCATGCACTTTCGGTGCGCCGCTTAACGTGCCCGCCGGGAAGGTCGCCTTGAGCACGTCCATGCCGGTCATGCCGTCGAGCAGTGCGCCTTCTACGTTGCTCACAATGTGCATCACGTGGCTGTAGCGTTCCACAGCAAAGGCTTCGGTGACTTTAACCGTGCCAATTTTGGCAATACGGCCGATATCGTTGCGCGCCAGGTCAATCAGCATGACGTGTTCGGCGCGCTCTTTGGGGTCGTTGACGAGTTCTTGTTCGGCGGCTTTGTCAGCCTCGGGTGAAGACGCCCTGGGCCGCGTGCCTGCAAGCGGGCGAATCGTTACCTTTTGGCCGCCCCCCTCGTTGCTCGACACCAGCTCTTGCCGCACCAAAATTTCCGGCGACGCGCCCACCACATGAAAGTCCCCAAAGTGGTAGTAGTACATGTACGGCGATGGGTTCAGTGACCGCAGCGCGCGGTACAAGCTCAGTGGTGACTCGGTATAGCGCTTTTTAATTCGCTGGCCGACTTGCACCTGCATGAAGTCACCCGCTTCAATCATGCGCTTGGCTTTTTCAACTGCTGCAATGTAGTCCGCCTTGGCAAAGTCACGTTCGGCCGGGTAGCCTTGGCTGGGTTTAACGACCGGGGCGCTGACGGAATACTTCAGCTGCTCTTTGAGTTCACGCAAGCGCTTTTTGGCGTTGGTGTAGGCCTCTGGCTGCTTGGGGTCGGCATACACAATCATGTAAAGCTTGCCCGACAGGTTGTCAATCACCGCCAGTTCTTCGCATTGCAGCAGCAAAATGTCGGGGCAGCCCAGCGTGTCAGGCGGGCAAGACTTTTCGAGCTTTTTCTCGATGTAGCGCGCCGCGTCATAGCCAAAATAGCCCGCCAAGCCACCACAAAAGCGCGGCAAGCCGGGGCGCAGCGCGACTTTGAAGCGCTTTTGGTAGTCGCTGATGAAGTCCAGCGGATTTTGTTTGGAGGTTTCAACCACTTTTCCATCAGTGACAACTTCAGTCACTGCATCAGCCCCGAAGCCCGAGGCGCGAACCAGCGTGCGGGCTGGCAAGCCAATAAAGCTGTAGCGGCC
>JANOWB010000456.1:0-7049 GCA_031417695.1 Polaromonas sp. | reverse complement strand
TGAGTGCCGGGGGTCGCCCGGCTGCTACTTACTTTTCTTTGCTTCGCCAAAGAAAAGTAAGCAAAAGAAAGGCGACCCGCTGTCTGCGATCCTTCGCTGCGCTACGGATACCCTGCGGTGCTCGGCTTAGCCGGAAATTTTAGAAACTAACCTGCTGAAGCAGTCGTCGGACAGCTAAAATTTTTATCCGTCTAATCCTGCGGTCCTCAGCGCATACAGAAGGGATTAGAGGTGCTGGGGAGAAGGCAAGATTCGGGGATGCCCTCACCCCTGCCCTCTCCCGGAAGGAGAGGGAGAGAAACCGAGATTTTTTCGATGCGCTATCTCTTTATCCCCTCTCCCCCTGGGAGAGGGTTAGGGTGAGGGCTCCCCGCACCCGAATCCGAACCCGAATCAATTCCCCACCCCGTCCTGGCTGGGCTGAGGAGCGCAAAAGCAAGCGGACCAGGGCGCTCGCTTGTTTGAGGCTTTAGCCGAGTTTGCGAGTGACCCCGCTTGATTTGAGCACCGCAAGGAACCGCGAAGCGGCCCAGCCTGCGGGTCGCCTTTTCTTTGCTTACTTTCTTTTGGCGAAGCAAAAGACAAGTGAGTAGCCGCCGGGCTACCCCCGGCAAACGACGTGAAGGCGAACTAAGCTATCAATTAATGAGCTATCCGCGCCCGTATATAAAGCGCCGTAGCAAGAAAAGGCACAAAACTCAAGCCTTCACAAACTCAGCCCGAGTCCCCAACCACCTCCCCACATGCCGCTCAGCCAACTCCGCATACCCATCGAGCATCACAGGCGCCAAACCCCGAGCCCACTCCAGCCAAGCCCCATCAAACTCCAAATCAGCAAACCTGAGCAAAGGCGCACCCGACTGCCGCGCCCCTAAAAACTCGCCCGGTCCGCGAATGTCCAAATCCCGGCGCGCAATTTCAAACCCGTCATTGGTTTCCACCATCGCTTTAAGCCGCGCTTTGGCCGTGTCGCCTAATCGCGAGGAATCTCCCGTCGAGTACAGCAGCACACAAGCCGACGCTGCTGCGCCCCGCCCCACGCGGCCGCGCAGCTGGTGCAACTGGCTGAGGCCAAACCGCTCGGCGTGTTCAATCACCATCAGGCTCGCGTTGGGCACATCCACGCCGACTTCAATCACCGTGGTGCTGACCAGCACGGCCATCACACCTTCGTTGAACAGCGCCATCACGGCTTTTTTCTCGAGCACTGGCATTCGCGAATGCAGCAGGCCGACCATCACGCCCGGAAGGGCTGCGCTTAATGTCTCGTGCGTTTGCGTAGCGTTGGTCAGGTCCAGCATTTCACTTTCTTCAATCAGCGGGCACACCCAGTACACCTGCCGGCCTTCTGCAATTTGGCTGCGAATGCGCTCAATGACTTCATCGCGCCGCGAATCATTGACCACTTTGGTCACGATAGCAGTGCGCCCAGGCGGCAGCTCGTCGATGGTTGACACGTCAAGGTCTGCGTAATAGCTCATGGCCAGTGTGCGCGGAATCGGCGTGGCAGTCATCATCAACAAGTGCGGCTCTTGCGCCCCAGGTTGGCCCGGCGTTGCACTGCCATTTGTCATCTTGCTGCGCAGTGCCAGCCGCTGCGCCACGCCAAAGCGATGCTGCTCGTCGATGATGGCGAGTGCCAGGTTTTTAAAAATGACTTTGTCTTGAATCACCGCGTGCGTGCCGACTACCAAACCCGCTTCGCCGCTGGCAATCAAGGCTAGCGCTTCTCTGCGTTCCTTCGCTTTTTGGCTACCGGTCAGCCAGGCAGTTTGAATGCCCAGCGGCTCCAACCAGGTGATGAGTTTTCTGAAATGCTGCTCAGCCAAAATTTCTGTCGGCGCCATCAGCGCGCATTGCCAGCCTGCGTCTATGCAGCGCGCAGCGGCCAGTGCAGCCACCACGGTTTTGCCCGAGCCGACATCGCCTTGCAGCAGGCGGTGCATGGGGACGTTTTTTTGCAAGTCAGCGGTAATCTCCGCACCCACGCGCTGTTGTGCGTCAGTTAAATGAAACGGCAAGCGTTCAAGCAATTGGTCGTGCAGGGTGCATTGCGTGTTGCTCAGCGACGGACTCGCCAGCGGCGGCGCACGCATGGCGGCTCGTACGCGTCTGGCCTCAAGTTGCGACAGTTGCTGGGTCAGCAGCTCTTCAGCTTTTAAGCGTTGCCAGGCCGGGTGGGTATGGTCTTCAAAGGTAGCCAATGCAACGTCAGGCGTTGGGTTGTGTAAAAACTGCAGCGCCTCACGCAGATTCAACATGGGCTGCGGCAGGTTTCTATTCAAAAATAGCGGAGGAATCGTTTCGCTTAAATCCGCCCGCGAGACGCCGCCGAGTACCACTTTTCGCAAATAGGCCTGCGGCAAACCGGCTACGGTGGAGTAAACGGGCGTGAGTGCGCCGGGCAGCTCACCGCCTGCCAGCTTAAAGCTGGGGTGCACCATTTCACGACTTAAAAACCCGCCACGCAGCTCGCCGCGAGCTCGCACGCGCGCGCCAACGCTCAGCGTTTTCTGATGCGACGGGTAAAAATTTAAAAACCGCAGCGTGCAGGTATTAGTGCCGTCTTCAATCGTTACGCGCAGCTGCCGACGCGGGCGAAACACGATTTCGCTGTTCGTCACTTGGCCTTCAACTTGCACCAAGTCACCGTCCCGTGCATCGGCCAGCTTGGTGATGCGCGTTTCGTCTTCGTAGCGCAGCGGCAAGTGCAGCGCCAGGTCAATGTCCCGGCGCAGGCCGAGCTTGTCCAACGCTTTTTGTGCGGCGGTTTTGACAGGCGCGGCGGGCACCTTTGCGGCGGTTGGGTAGGGTAGGGAGACGGCATCACTGCCATCCCCCCCCCATCGAACCGTACTTGCGACTTTCACCGCATACGGCTCACGTACGACCACTGGCTTGGTAGATTCATCAGGTCGCATAACCCTAGTCTACTTCCCCAGATTAAAGTCCCCGTACTGGGACCGGCTTGGTAACCCCCAAACCTAGGATGTGAACACGCGTATGACAGATCGAATGCAGCAGCACGCGATTAGACAGAGCGTCAGAGCCTCCATGCATCCGGTACACGATATGGTGGTCGTGACTTTCAAACAAAGCCTCTATCGGCATCTGGCATAAAGCACATCGTCCGTGCTGAGAAGTCCACAGCTTGAGCCTGTACGAATCTACGATGTCTTTCGACAACCGCGACACTTTCAAATTCTCGCCATATTCCTCCCATGCAGGATCAAAAGGGTTGTAGTCCCCCTTGATTTTGACGTGCCTCACAATCTTTGTATCAGCAAGCTTATACAAATAAAGTGGCCATTTCTGCGTTACCGCTTCGCTACCTGATCCGTCAACCTTCAAGACCTCTGCGGTAAATTCCCAGCGTGTACCGGGTCTTTTCCAGTAGCGCTCATGCACCCAGATCTTGCTCTTACGAGGATGGCGTCTGAGCCCCCAGCGAATCAGTTTCCAGTAAATCTGGGAGTCCAATCCGCTAAATGTCCGTTTCGCCACGACCCCGCTGTGATAGTTTGCCCACCCACGGAGTACCGGGTTGAGCTTGGCTATCAGCACTTCAGTTTTCCACCGACCTGACTCAGCAACAATCCCCTTCACCTTGTCGTAATGCGCTTTCACGCTCTTACGACTCGGTTTAATGAGCAGTTTTCCAGAATACTTTCTGAAATTCCACCCAAGAAAATCGAAACCTTCATCAATATGCACAATCCGCGTTTTGGCCGCAGACAGTTCCAGTCCTCGCTCACGCAAGAATGTTTCCACCCACGGTTTAACCAGCGTTTCCAGCAACTCTTTCGATTCGCAGGTCACCACGAAGTCATCCGCGTACCGTACTAAGTTCACCTTGGCCTTCTTGCCGTTGGCGAAGCCCAGAGTTGCACGTACATGCGACTGCAGACCCCGTTCCAGGCCGTCAAGCGTCCAGTTCGCCAGTGTTGGCGAGATGATGCCCCCCTGCGGAGTACCTTCATCTGTTTCCACTAATTGGTCTTTTTCCACGACCCCACATTTGAGCCACTGATTGAGCACGCGCTTGTTCGTTGGAACATTGCGCAGCAACCAGTCATGGTTGATGTGGTCGAAAAACCCGCTGATGTCCGCATCCAACACCCAAGAGGCCGAGGCCTTCGAGGCGAGGGAGTTGAACAACTGCGCGCAAGCATCCTTCGTGCTTCTAGCTTTCCTGAACCCATACGAGTTCGGATCGGCTCTGCACTCCGATATTGGTTCGAGCGCCAGCAGGTGGAGTGCCTGCATTGCCCTGTCCAACATCGTTGGGATACCCAACGGTCTTTCTTTGCCGTTAGCCTTTGGGATGAAGACCCGTCGCAATGGACTGGCTTTGTAACCCCGCTGGCCTAACCTTTCAATGGCTTCCCATTTCTGAAGTGGCGTATCCCAGAGTTCGCGGTCGGTGCCAGCCGTCCGCTTTCCTTGGTTTGTCGTCACTTTCCTGACCGCCAATGCCTTGGCCTGCCAGGATCGGACTAAACCTCTTTGAAGCCTTGCGGCTCGCCGGAAGTTTTCGTCCTTCGTTGCCTGCGCTATGCGCGATTGCGCCTTACTTACGAACAAAGTCACTGCTTTCCAATCGATGGAATGCCACTTGCATATCTGTTCGTCCGTAGGCGCAGCATCTGCGGCATTGCTGCCTTGGATGTTTTTCATACTGCCTCCAGTGATGTCGTTGACACCCCGTGGACGCACTCACCCCAAGGGGTTTGTGCCCCCTAGGGTGTAAGTTCGCAATAGCTTTTACGCTGTCGCACCTGCTGCAAGTCTGCGTGCTTTCGCACTGCGGCAAATCTTGAACCGCTATGACGCACATTACATGCGCCCATTCGCTTTTTGCAGCTTCCTCTACCCTCTGCATCATGGCCTTTGCTTGCGCTCAGGTTGCTGACCCGAAGGAGAGCGATGCGTAGGGTTTACCTCGTTCCTCACGATGCCCCGTCGGTCGGCGAACCGACGAAACGGGTTAGGGACGTTCTCTCCGCCGTGTGTTAGTTGGGAACGAGTCTGGACACATGACACCAGACTCCAAACACAGTACCATTTTGGTCACAGCTCCCCCAGTTGCCCAGAGACACAAGTGTTAGCTGTTCAATTGTCACGACGGTTCTGACGAACGTTACTTTGCGTTTCCCGTACCGTTTACCTCGGCCACTCTTCCCGGTCTTGCTCCCGAAAATTCCGCAAAATCGCTTTTGTTTTGTGTGCGTTACCGCACGAGTGGTTTACCCGTAGCTCCGCACCCCCCAGTTACCCGGGACGCACGTACAGTCGAGGTCACGTTGTTCCAAACGTGGTTTTGATAGAAAAACAAGACACCATGAGTTGGTGTCACCTTTCGGATCCTTTGATCCCCTGAGAGGATGAAACAATTTTGTTACGATGTGTAACTCGTCGTTCAAAAGAGACAGAAAAACGCTGTTTAGGACGTTTTTGCACCAACCATACCCGTTGCAGGTAGTTGTCAATGTACGACGCCCAAGGGCGAATTACACTGTGTTCATTGCGCTTTTTCTCGTGTAAAACCGAAGCTCTACAGAGGGAAACGCAACTCCTGGCTTACTGAAATGAAGCTAACTAAAGGCGACTTCGAGTCGCACCATGGGACAATTGTGCCCGTATGAAGACTGATTTCACCCTTGCAGATTTTGATTTTGAGCTGCCGCCCGAGCTGGTTGCGCAGCACCCGCCCCAGCAGCGCAGCGGCTCGCGGTTGCTTGACGGCCGTGCGCCGCAGGCCGCTGACCGCCAGTTCACGGATCTGCCCGACTTGTTGCTGCCCGGTGATTTGCTGGTGTTCAACGACACCAAAGTGGTCAAGGCCCGGCTGTTTGGGCAAAAGGCCAGCGGCGGGCGTCTCGAGCTGTTGATTGAACGTGTGCTGTCTGTTGATGCCGATTCGGGTCATGAAGTATCGGCCCACATGAAGGTCAGCAAAAAGCCCCTGCCGGGCGCGGTGATGCAAATGGACGGCGGCTTTACGGCCACGTTGCTGGGGCGCTGGCCGAACGTTGATGGGCCTTTGTACAAATTTAAATTGAGCAGTGACCCGTATGCATTGATGGCCGACCACGGCCACGTTCCCCTGCCGCCGTACATCACCCATACCGACTCACTTGACGATGAGCAGCGCTACCAAACCGTATTTGCCAAACACCCGGGCGCTGTGGCCGCGCCGACTGCGGCACTGCATTTTGACGACGCGGCGCTGGCGCAACTGGCCGCGCGAGGCGTGGAGCGCGCCAGCGTCACGCTGCATGTAGGCGCAGGGACTTTCCAACCCGTGAAAGCTGAAAATATCGCTGACCACGTCATGCACTTTGAGCGTTTCGAAGTACCCAATTCAACTTTGCAAGCCATTGCCGATTGCAAAGCCCGCGGTGGGCGCGTGGTGGCGGTAGGCACCACCACTGTTCGGGCGCTGGAGTCGCAGGTGAAATTTGGCGCGGCGTGCAACGACACCAATATTTTCATCACGCCGGGTTTTGAATTTCAAGTGGTTGACGCATTGCTGACCAACTTTCACTTGCCCAAAAGCACGCTGATGATGCTGGTCAGTGCTTTCGCCGGGTACGAGCACATCATGGGCCTGTACCAGCACGCCATCCGCGAACGCTACCGGTTTTTCAGTTATGGCGACTGCATGCTGCTAAACAGTCAGTAATTAGGCATTGAATTAGACTGCAGCCCAATAAATACGGGCGCGACCAGCTATTAATTTAGCAGTGCTGTGTTGCTGGGTGTGGGATGGTTTGTTTGGGTCTATTTAGCCTTTGCAATATAACGAACACAAGATAAATTTTGGTAGTCAATATCTTGCGTCCAGAAGGTGGCGTTGTGCTCTTGCGCCATGCTGTACATAGCCGCAGCCGCCAGCGCCAGGCCGTGTTGCCGAGCTGCCTTTGATGCGGCAATCGCGCGCTTGTCGGTCAAGTCCAGTACCCGGCCCAAGCGCATCACGTTCAGGCAGCGGTCAACGATGTCATCGCTCAAACTGCGGCTCAAGATTTTGTGGACTTCAAACAGCG
>JANOWB010000455.1:0-13616 GCA_031417695.1 Polaromonas sp. | reverse complement strand
CCAGCTACATCGAAGCCTGCGGCCTGGCACCCAGCAACATTGCAGGCGCATTGGGCGCACGTGCTGGCTTGTTTGAATGTGGCGAAGTGCGCGTGCACCCCACCGGCAGCGTCACCGTGTTCACTGGCTCACACAGCCATGGCCAAGGGCATGAAACTACCTTTGCACAGGTAGTGGCAGCGCGCTTGGGCATTTCAGTTGATTCGGTAGATGTCGTGCACGGCGACACTGGCCGTGTACCGTTTGGCATGGGCACATACGGCTCGCGCTCTATGTCAGTTGGCGGCACTGCCATCATGAAGGCGCTCGACAAAATTGAGATCAAGGCCAAAAAGATTGCGGCGCATTTGATGGAGGCCAGCGACGCTGACGTTGAATTTGCCAACGGTGAATTCACCATCAAAGGCACCGACAAGAAAGTAACCTTTGGTCAAGTGGCGTTAACCGCATACGTGCCGCACAACTACCCGCTCGACAAGCTTGAGCCGGGTCTTAACGAAACCGCGTTTTACGACCCGACTAACTTCACTTTTCCGTCGGGTACGTACATTTGCGAGGTCGAAATTGACCCGGCCACTGGCACAGTGCGGGTTGACCGCTTCACTGCTGTAGACGACTTTGGCAACATCATCAACCCCATGATTGTTGAAGGCCAGGTGCACGGCGGCTTGGTGCAAGGCATTGGCCAGGCGCTGCTTGAGAACTGCGTGTACGACGAAGAAACCGGCCAGCTGCTGACCGGCTCCATGATGGACTACACCATGCCGCGCGCCGACGATATGCCCAACTTCACACTGGACACCTTGTGCACACCGTGCAGCCACAACCCGCTAGGCGCCAAAGGCTGCGGCGAAGCGGGGGCTATTGGCTCACCGCCTGCTGTGATTAACGCGGTGCTTGACGCACTCAAGCCGCTGGGCGTGATGGATTTGGACATGCCCGCTACGCCCGCACGCGTGTGGGAAGCCATTCAGTCGGCCAAGCACTAATTCTGATCAGTACTGTTTTCAAGATAAATACCGGAGCATCACCATGTACGCATTTACATTAGACCGCCCAACGACTACCGCCGAGGCGGCCAAGCTGGCCGCTGCTGGCGCCAAGCCCTTGGCAGGCGGGCAGACTTTGCTGGCTTCGATGAAGCTGCGCTTGTCTAACCCCGAGCAACTGGCTGACCTGAGCGGCATCAAAGACATGAGCAGCATCAATCGCGAGGGCAATAACCTGGTTATTGGCGCCATGGCGCGGCATGCCGACGTTGCCGTCAATGCTGACGTGTTGGCAGCTATCCCCGGGCTGGCGCATTTGGCAGGCAATATTGGCGACCGCCAAGTGCGCGCCATGGGCACCATGGGCGGGTCAGTCGCCAATAACGATCCTTCAGCTTGCTACCCCAGCGCCGTACTGGCATTAGGTGCCACCATTCACACAACCGCGCGCAAAATTGAAGCCAAGGATTACTTTCAAGGCATGTTCACCACCGCTTTGAATGATGGCGAATTGATCACCGCGATCAGCTTTCCTATTCCCAAGCGGGCGGCTTACATGAAGTTCAAGCAGCAGGCGTCGCGCTTTGCGATGGTCGGCGTGTTTGTCGCGCAATTTGATGGCGATGTGCGGGTCGCCGTGACCGGCGCGTCGAGTGGCGGGGTGTTTCGTCACGCTGGGTTGGAGGCGGCGTTGAACAAGAGCTTCACGCCAGAATCTGCGGCCGCTGTCAAAGTGGACCCCGCTGGCCTGAACAGCGATATTCACGCTACGGCCGCGTACCGGGCCAATTTGATCAGTGTGCAAACACAGCGCGGCGTGACCATGGCGCTGGCCTGATGGGTTACCTGCAGTACTGGCCTTGAGCTTGTATGCAGGTGCGTGAATTTGGTTTTGCAGCAACAGGGGTGTTTCTCGGACCTTGGTTTGGGATCACGCCCTTAGCGGTTCTCAGAGGCTAACCAAGCCTAAGGCAACGAAACATCGGTTTCATGCCTTTTTTCGATGTGTTTTAGTGCCATAGCCCAACAAATACGGGCGCGAGCAGCTACTAAATTTATAGTAAATGACACCCACTCCTGCGCTTTTTTCGTCTATTGATGCCCTCACCGATGCGTTGCAAGACGCCGGTTATTTTGCGGATCGCCGCTTGGCCACCGCTGTATTTTTGGCGCTCAAACTTCAGCGCCCGCTGCTGCTGGAAGGTGAGCCCGGTGTCGGCAAAACTGAGCTGGCCAAAGCCCTCAGCATTGCATTACAGCGTCAGTTAATTCGTCTGCAGTGCTACGACGGACTTGAGCAGCGCGAGGCCTTGTACGAGTGGAATTACGCCGCCCAGCTGCTCCACATGAGAGCGGCTGAGGGCAAAGGCGACACGGCCGATGTTGAGCGCGAGGTGTACCAAGACCGCTATTTGATTCGCCGCCCACTGCTGCAAGCCTTGCAGGCGCCCGCGCCCGGCGCCGTTTTGCTCATTGACGAGGTAGACCGCGCAGACGAACCGTTTGAAGCCTTCTTGCTGGAGTATTTGGGTGAATACCAGGTCAGCATTCCTGAGATTGGAACCGTCAAAGCCATCAGCACGCCAGTGACAATTTTGACCAGCAACCGCACCCGTGATTTGAACGACGCTGTTAAGCGCCGCTGCCTGTATCACTGGCTGGACTACCCCGAGCGCGAACGCGAGCTGGCGATTGTGCGGGCCCGCGTACCACAAGCCAGCGAGCAGTTGTCTGCGCAGGTAGCAGCGTTTGTTGACAAGCTGCGCCGTGCCCCATTTGGCAACGCCTTTCAACGCGCCCCCGGCATTGCCGAAAGCGTGGAATGGGCCAAGGCGCTGATTGCACTGAACACGCTCACCGTTGACCCTGAAGTGGTGATGGACACCGCAGGTATCTTGTTCAAGCAGCGTGAAGACGTGACCGCCATGACTCATGAAATGGCTCAGCTGCTGCTTACGCCTGAAGAGGTGTGAAGCAGTGCGATTTGAGCCTAAGGACTCAAAGTGCTTTTAGGTGATGCACGGGTTGGCAAACTCGCCGACAACATCACCGGGTTTGGCCGCGCACTTCGCCGTGCTGGCGTTAAAGTAGACAGCCAAAAAATCGCACTCGCCAACACAGCAGCTTTAGCAGTAGGGCTAGCAGAGCGAGAAGATTTGTCTGCCGCTTTTGAAGCAGTCATGATCAGCCGTGAGCAAGACCGGCTGGTTTTCCGCGAGCTGTTTGATGTGTATTTTCAAGACCCGAAAGTTGCCAACAAATTGCTTGCCCAATTGCTGCCGTCGTCGGGCGGTAAAGCCGAGCCAAGCAAGCGCCGCCCGCGGGTACAAGAGGCGCTGCAGGCGCAAAAAAAGTTTGGCCAGCAGGCCATGCCCACCCAAGAAGATCAAAAGCTTGAATTCGACGCCGTGATGACGGCCAGCGACATTCAGCGCCTGCAGCACGCTGACTTTAATGCCCTGTCGGCTACCGAATACCGTTTGGTAGAAAGCCTGGCGCGCAACATCCATTTGCCGCTTCCGCAATTTGCATCGCGTCGCAGCAGACCAGCAAGTTCTGGCGCGCGTATGCACTGGCCCGGCGTGATGGCGCGCGCTGCGCGCACCGGCGGTGAGCTAATTCACCTGCCGCGTTTGACGCGCCGCCAGCAACCGCTACCGCTGCTGGTATTGGTTGATGTGTCAGGCTCGATGGAGCGCTACTCACGCTTGCTGTTGGCTTTTCTGCATGCCGCAACCAAAAATAGCAATGCATGCAAACAGCGCGACGTGTTTGCCTTTGGCATGGGCCTGACCGACTTGACCCCTGCTTTCAAGCAAGCCGATACCGACGCCATGCTCAAGCAGGCCAGCCAGGCGATTGAAGACTTTGCCGGCGGCACGCAACTGGGCGCGTCGCTGGGCAGTTTGCGCACGCTGCACGGGCGGCGCTTGGTCGGCAGGCGTACAGTGGTGCTGGTAATCACTGATGGGCTTGACACGGGCGAGCCGCAGGCTTTGGCCACCGAACTGGCCTGGCTGCGCAGACGCAGCCGCCGACTGTTGTGGCTAAATCCCCTGATGCGTTTTGACGGCTACGCGCCGCTAGCCCAAGGTGCTGCGGCGCTGCACGCCAATGCGCATGGCATGCTGGCGGTACACAATCTAAGCAAACTTGAAGAGTTGGCGGCCAGCCTGGCAGCCATCATGAAAAAATAAGAGGAACACATCATGGACATGCAAGGCAGCCGCCAACTCGCTATTACCCAGCAGCAGGCGTGGGACGCGCTTAACGACCCGGCAGTGCTCAAAACCTGCATACCGGGTTGCGACAAAGTAGAGCCCGCCGGCGAGGGCCAGTACGCAATTGGCATGTCGATAAAAATCGGGCCTGTGTCGGCCAAATTCACCGGCAAGATCACGCTGAGCGATATGAATCCGCCCGCCAGCTACAAACTTAATTTTGAAGGGCAGGGCGGCCCTGCCGGTTTTGGCAAGGGCGATTCGGCTGTGACGCTGACCCCCAACGACGGCGGCTGCGAGCTGGCTTACACGGTTCACGCATCCGTGGGCGGCAAAATTGCCCAGCTTGGCCAGCGCCTGATTGACGGTGCTGCCAAGGTCATGGCAGAAGACTTTTTCAAACGGTTTGATAACGAAATGCAGCGCCAACACCCCGACGCCTATGCCGCCAAAATTGTGATGGGTGATGTCAATACGCATCCCAGCGCGCTTGAAGGCAAGCAAGGTGTGCCCACTTGGGTGTGGGCCGCAGGTGCGGTTGCTGTGGGCTTGGCAATTTGGTGGGCAACCCGGTAGCGAGATGGAAAATATTGATGTCATGGTGCTGCGTACGCTGGCCGGTTGGCGCATGGCGGGCAAGCGTGCGTTGCTGGCGACTGTCGTGCGCACATGGGTGTCATCGCCTCGGCCGGTGGGCTCCATCATGGCGCTGTGTGAAACCGGAGCAGTCGTCGGGTCGGTGTCTGGCGGCTGTATTGAAGACGATTTGATTTACCAATTTACGCAGGCTTACTCCAGCACAGCTAGTGGTGGAGCGGGGGGCGGCGCGGCCGGTCTGGACGCTGGCAAAGTCATTCCGTCAGGCCCGCCAGGGTTCGTTAAATATGGCGTCACCGCTGACGAGGCGCATCGCTTCGGCCTGCCGTGCGGCGGCACGCTTGAACTATTGTTGGAATACGACCCCGACGCGGCGGCGTTGAGTGCGCTGGTTACCGCGCTGGAGGCTGGTCAGCTGATGCAGCGCAGCGTGCGCGTAGCCGACGGCGAAGTAAAGCTGCTGCCCAGTTCAGCGCCCGCCGAGCTGAGCTTGTCTGCTGCCGAGCTGGTCAACACCTTTGGCCCTGAGTACCGCATGCTGCTGATTGGCGCCGGGCAGTTGACCGAGTACCTGGCCACGATGGCAATTTTTAGCGGCTTTGCAGTCACCGTGTGCGACCCGCGTGAAGAATACCGAACCGCGTGGTCGGTGCCGGGCGTTACCGTGCTGAGCAGCATGCCCGACGACGTCGTGATCGCCTTCAAACCCGACCGCCGCAGCTGCGTGATCGCCCTCACGCACGACCCAAAACTTGACGATTTGGCCTTGCTTGAAGCGCTCAATACCGACGCGTTTTATGTCGGCGCTATTGGCTCGCGCCGCAACAACGACGCGCGGCATCAACGCATGGCAGAGCATTTCAGTGTCAGCCCAACCGCATTGGCAAGGCTGCGCGGCCCGATTGGTATTTATATCGGCAGTAAAACCCCGCCAGAAATTGCAGTCAGCGTCATGGCGGAAGTACTGGCGGTAAAAAACGGCGTGGTGCTGCCGCGCGACATGGAAGTTGCGCAGGCAAAAAATGAACGTGCCGTGCCTGAAAACGATCGGGGCGATTTGGTGTGCGGTTTAAATCCGGCTCGGCTGCGCGCTTGAGCCTGGGTGGCCCCAAAAAGGCCGTGCGGCCCTAAATTTAACCGTTTTTAGGCATAAAAAGCGGCTATAGCCTTATAAATACGGGCGCGAGCAGCTCCTGAATATATAGCTAAATAATTAACGAACAGCATTCAAGTTGCGCGCATTTTGTTGGTGCGCTTCTTCAAGCAGCGTCACCACGGCGCGGTACAACTGTTCAGGCGCCACTGGTTTGTGTAGCAGGGGCACGCCGCTGCTCATCGCTTCTCGCAGGCGTTCCGGCGCGGTGTCGCCGGTAATCATCAGCGCGGGCTTGCCTGCGCCCAGCAAGGTGCGCAGCGCCGCCACAGCTTGAGCGCCCGTGCGTTGGCCGCGCAAACGGTAGTCGCTGATCAGCAAGTCTGGCGGCTGGGTCTGAGCGTGCTCCATCGCCTGGCTAACCGAGCCCGCGCTGCTCACCACACACCCCCAGCTTTGCAGCAACTGCGCCATGCCTGCCAACACCGACTCGTCATCGTCAATGACCAGCACCCGCACACCTTGCAAAAGACCCGGCGCAATCTGCTCGCTGGCTGGGTCGTGTTCAGCAACTATTTGATCGGCCTTGACCACCGGCAGCGTGAGTTTGAACACACTCCCACGCCCGGGTGTTGAAGCAAGGCTGAGTGGGTGGCCTAGGGTTTTGCTCAAACCGTCGGCAATCGCCAAGCCCAGCCCCAAGCCTTTGCGCCGGTCGCGCTCTGGGTTGCCCAACTGGTGAAACTCTTTGAAGATGCTCAGGTGATCTTCTGGGGCAATGCCGATGCCGGTGTCCCACACTTCAACGCTTGCGCTGCCCGCGCGCGCCCGGCAAGCCACCAGTACACCGCCCCGGCCGTCCGACGGCTCGGTGTACCGAATCGCGTTGCTCACCAGGTTGCGCAAAATCATCTCGACCAAGCCTGCATCAGAGTTAATGGTAACCGCGGTTTCACGCGTGCGGTAAACCAGTCCTTTCGCATCGGCCTGCGGCGCTAAATCATTTTCGATTTTGTTGAGCAGGGTTTGCAAGTCAAACGGCGCGCTGTGCGGCATCACCACGCCCGCCTCAATGCGCGAAAAATCCAGCAGCGTGTTCAGCATGTCGCTCGACGCGGTTGATGCAGACCGGGCGCTGGCCAGCACGTGGCTTTGGTGCGGCGTCAGCGGCGTTTGGCTCAGCACTTCCAAAAACAAACCCTGCGCATGTATGGGCTGGCGCAAGTCGTGACTGGCGGCTGCCAAAAATTTAGACTTGGCCAGGTTGGCTTCTTCCGCTTCAAGCCGCGCGGCCTGCGCTTGCGCCACCAAGTCGACGTTTTCAAAGCGCAACTCAATAGCCGCCAGCGCTGACCGGCTGCTTTTCAAGGCGTGGCTGTACATGGTCAGCGTGTAGAGCACGGCAGCTACGGCTACTGACTGGTAAATCGGGTCGTCCAGGCTCAACAGTTTGGCCACCAGCAGGCTCATCATGGGCACCGCGAACGCCAAAAAAACCGGCATCACCGGGCTGAGTAATGACACCGCGCCGCCCAAAATGCCGGTGATTACCGCAATCACAAACACACTGCCCGCCACGTTGGTACCGCTCAGCGTGCCCCACGCGAGCAAGCCCCAAATCAACCCGTCAAATGCGGTGATCGCCATGAGTTTGCGCACCACATATGTGACACGCTCGACTGCCGGCGGTGTTTTCAATTGGCGGCGAGAGTCCAGCGCGGTGTACACGTTCGATGCCAATATGGCAAAACACCACAACAAAATCGCCCAGCGGTTGTTGTCGTTGATGAGTGTCCACACCAACAAAAATGCGACCGGAAACATCGCCGTGACCGACACGCCCATGCTGCCGTGCAGCAGGCGCAGGCGTTCGATCAAAATCCGGCCTTCGGCGGCCGTCAGGGTCTTGCCGCGTGTGGGAAAGGCCAACGCCATCAGCCGATCAAGCCTGCTCGGCGCGCGGCGAACGTCACCTGCGATCGGCTTTGAACCCGGAGCAAAATCAGCACCGCCTGCACATGCCCGCGTACCGTGAACTCAGAGAGTTCCATGCGCTTGGCAATCATCTTGTTTGACAAGCCCTCACACAGCAGGTCAAGCACCTCGCACTGGCGCGGCGTCAGGCGAGATTTACTTAAGCGGCTGCCTGCATCTGGTGCAGCGTTAGCGCTAAAAGCGCCTGCAGGTCCACCCCCCAGCGTTTGTTGCACCACCGCGATAATTTTTTCTGCGGTGTCCGCTTTCGACACAAAAGCCGCCGCGCCGCGTGCCAACGCCAGCCGTACGGTTTCGGGGGCCATCACGGACGACAGCATTACCACCGGCACATTTGGCCAGCGCTGCTGCAAAAGCCCCAACCCCTCCAGCCCGCTGACCCCTTGCAGTTGAATATCAAGCAGCACGATAGATGGGCTCTGGCTGTTGGTGCGCACCGCCTGTTCAAGCGATTCAGCTTCAATTACCTGTGCCTCGGGCAGGCCAGCCAGCAGTACCAGCCGCATGCCAGAACGAAACAGCGCGTGGTCATCAATCAGCAAGATTTGCAAAGGGTTCATCCGTTAAATTAAACCATCGCCATGCTGGCATGACAACCCGTCAATATTGACTGGTTTTTTCTGCAGGCGACGCTCTTCAGACAAGTCGGAGAAAGCGCTGAGTCAGAGCTGAAATAGCCCAAATTTTATGAAAAATAGGCCTGTAGCCTATTAAATATGGGCGCGAGAAGCTATAAAAAAAGTAGCGCTTTTGATGCCTAAAACTGTCATCAACAACGAGCCTGCCACGTGCGCCGTGGCCGTGCCGACGGCTGCGGCGTAACGCTCAGCCATTAAAAAACCAACCACTTCGGCTGAGAAAGATGAGAAGGTAGTGAGCCCGCCTAAAAAGCCGGTAATCAACAGCAGCCGCCATACCGGGTCTAACTGCGGCATGGCCTGAAACGCAGCGATGCACACGCCAATCAAATACCCACCAATCAGGTTGGCTGCCAGGGTGCCCCACGGAATCACGCCGCCGGGCGTGAGCCACAGGCCCAAGCCCCATCGGCACAGCGCGCCGACTGACGCTCCAACGCAAATAGCAATGACTGGCAACATGTTGATGACTTAAAAAAATGGGGACAATCCTCCTATGACTGTAACCGTACCCTTGGCCGAACCCGAACCCGAATCGTTGGCGCCAGCCGCACCAAACGCTGCGGTCAGCCCGGCGGTGCTGTTTCCGAACGGGTTTTTGGGCGTGGTCATGCTCGACACCCGGTTTCCTCGCTTGCCGGGCGATGTGGGCCATGCCGACGCGTTTGGTGTGCCTACCCAGCGCTGCATTGTTAAAGGGGCGTGGCCAGAAAAAGTGGTGCAGTCTGCTGCCGGCCTGCGAGCGGGCCGGGTCGTCACGCCGATCGTGCAACTGGTGCGCAGGCTGGAGCAAGACGGCGCCAAAGCCATCACCACCAGTTGCGGTTTTTTGGTGTTGCTGCAAAAAGAGTTGCAAGCGGCAGTCAAGGTGCCAGTGGTCACGTCGAGCTTGCTGCAGTTACCTGCTTTGCTCAGTTTGCACCGCAAAGTAGGTGTGCTGACCATCAGTGCAAGTGCCCTGCGTGCTGAGCACTTGCGCGCGGCGGGTGTGCCGCGAGAGCGCTTGGGTGATGTGGTGGTGCAGGGCGTGAACGCAAAAAGTGAATTTGCCAGCGCAATTTTGGGCAACCGCGCAACCATGGATGCAAGCAAGGCAGCAGCCGAGGTGGTGGCTGCTGCTGTTGGCCTGAAACAGCGCGAGCCATCGTTGGCCTGCGTGGTGCTTGAATGCACCAATATGCCGCCTTACCGCGCGGCTATTGAAGCAGCTACCGGCATGAAGACTTGGGCGCTGACTGACGATGACAGGTTGACGCGCCCTTGGCGCATCAACCCTCCCAACGCCTGAGTTACTTCTTGGCTTGATCTGCTTTAAAGCCGCTAACAATCGCTTCGCCTTCAGAGCCTGCTTTTTTCTGCCAATCAGCCAGCATGATGCTGCCAACTTGCTTCATGTCGCTGACCAGTTTGGCAGGTGGCGCGAGGATGTTCATGCCTTTTTCAGCCAGCGCTTTTTTGTAAAACTCGTTTTTGTCTTCGCTCAGTTTCCAGCCGCGCACCTCGGCATCTGCCGCAGCCTTGGTTAGAGCCGCTTGGGTAGGCGCATCCAGCGCATCAAAAGCTTTTTTGTTCACAATAATGGCGTTTTTCGGCAACCAGGCCTGGGTGTCGTACCAGTACTTGATGCTCTCGTATGTCTTGGAGTCGTAGCCGGTGGAGCCTGAGCTCATGTAGCTTTCAACCACACCAGTTGCCAGTGCCTGACCGAGCTCGGCCGCTTGAATGGTGACCGGCTGCGCGCCAATCAGTTCGGCTATTTTTGCCGTGGCCGGGCTGTACGCACGCCACTTGATGCCGCGCAGATCAGCGACTGAAGCCAATGGTTTTTTGCTGTAAATACCTTGGGGCGGCCAAGCCACGGTGTACATCAACTTCATGCCTTGCGTGCCCAGCAACTTTTCAAGCGCTGGTTTCTGTGCCGCGTACAGCTTTTTAGAGTCAGCATAAGACGAGGCCAAAAACGGAATGCCATCTGTACCGTAAATCGGATTTTCGTTTTCGAAGTTCACCAGCAGCACTTCACCAATTTGTGCTTGACCGCCTTGCACGGCGCGCTTGATTTCATTGGCTTTAAAAAGCGATGCATTGGCATGCACGGTGATCTTCAATTTTCCTGCGGTGGCTTTGTCAACATCAGCCGCAAACTGCACCAGGTTTTCAGTGTGAAAGTTAGTCGCTGGATAGGCAGCCGGCAAGTCCCACTTGGTTTGCGCAAAGGCCGATGTGCCCAGCGTCAATACAGCGGCAGTTAGGGTGAGCTTGAATTTCATGGGAACTCCGAAGAAGATAGTTGAAGGGGACTAAAAATGTAGCCTTATATTAGATGCAAATCCCGAGCCAAAGCCACAGGACATACCCCCAAATTCTCTTGTAGACCCACCATGAATCTGCGTTTTGTTGAAGCCTTTTACTGGGTAGCCTCCCTCAAAAGCATATCGCGCGCGGCTGAAAAGCTGTTCTTAACGCAATCGGCCATGTCCAGCCGCATTTCCACCTTGGAGGAAGAGCTGGGTGTGCTGCTACTCGACAGGGGCGGCAAGCAGTTCAAGCTGACAGCAGCTGGCGCGCGTTTTCTTGTCTATGCCGACAAGCTTCTGGCGCTGCAGCGCGAGGTCAAAGCCGAGATGGGGTCAGACCAGCCAATGGCCGTGTCGATGCGAATCGGCGCGATTGAGTCGGTGCTGCATTCGTGGTTGATACCGTGGCTTGAAAAACTGCGGGCTGACCACCCTGGCCTGGAGCTGGAACTGACGGTAGAAACCACGCCGATTTTGATGGACCTTGTGCAGCGCGGCACGCTGGATGTGGTGTTTGCGGTGTTGCCTGCAGCCAGTACCGGCGTTCGCAACCATGCGCTGCCCCCTATGGAGATGGCGTTTGTAGGCAACCCCTTGCTGCATAAAAAAAGAAGTTACAGCCTGGCCGAGCTGGCCGACATGGAGTTGTTGACCTTTCAAAAAGGCTCGCAACCGCATGTGACGCTGCTTGATTTGTTCAAACGGCACAAGCTGGAGCCCAAAAAGGTGCATGCGATTTCATCTATTTCGGCAATGGTGCAGCTGGTGCAGGGCGGCTTTGGCGTGGCATTGTTGCCGCGTGCAGCGGTGGCGCGGCTAGGCGGGTTTGCCAAGCTAAAACCACTGGCTGTGGATGCGAAAGTGGAGGCGCTGCCGATACATGCCAGCTACCGGATTGACCCGACGGCAGACAGTGTGGAAGTGGTGGTTCAGTCGGCGCTGGCGTTCACGGGTTCGGGCAAAAAGCTACCTAGAAAAGACTATTAAAGGTAAACCCTAGTTTCTCGTTTGCCATCGAAAAAATCGATGCCGCAAGCGAAAAATTTTGAATTTGCAGAAGATTAAACGCGCTCTCACAATTCGCGCATCGTCATGTAAATGACACAAATACATACGCGTATCAGGAGAAGTTTTTGTGAGTGCTCTGTCTCAAATTACCTCTGTCGAAAAATCTGTCAAGGCTCGCCTAGCCATTCGCAGTGGTGATTTCGCCGGCCACACCAGCGGCTTGGCAGCTGGCCACGTGCAGGGCAATGTGGTGATCTTGCCCGAGCTGCTGGCCAAAGATTTTTTACACTACTGCCAACGCAACCCCAAGCCATGCCCATTGCTGGCCGTCAGCGAGCCTGGCCAGGCGCTGTTGCCCAGCCTGGGTGCAGACATCGACATTCGCACCGATGTGCCGCGCTACAGGGTTTGGAAGGGTGGCGTGCTCACAGATCAGCCGACCGACATCAGCAACTTGTGGCGCAATGACCTGGTCACATTTGTGATTGGCTGCTCGTTTTCATTTGAAGAGGCGCTGCTAGAAGCCGGCATACCGCTGCGCCACATTGCACAAAACCGCAACGTGGCCATGTACCGCAGCAACATGGCTACCGCGCCAGCTGGTGCGTTCAATGGCCCGATGGTCGTGTCGATGCGGCCCCTGAAAGCTGCGGATGCGATTCGTGCGATTCAAATCACCTCACGCTTCCCGAATGTGCATGGCGCACCGGTGCACATTGGCAACCCGGCATTGATTGGCATTGCGGACCTGAACGTACCTGACTATGGCGATGCGGTTGAGGTGTTGCCCGACGAAATCCCCGTGTTCTGGGCCTGCGGCGTGACACCGCAAGCAGCCATTACCCAGGCACGGCCCGAGTTCTGCATCACCCACGCGCCGGGGGCGATGCTGATCACTGACCTTTTCAATCACCAACTGGCTATCTAGCCTTTTACTTTAGGAGCTACCAATGAAAAAACTGCTAATTTCTCTGGCTGCTGTTGCTGCCCTGACAACCTTGACTGGCACCAGCTACGCGCAAACTAAATGGGACTTGCCGTCAGGCTACGGCGCTAACACCTTTCAGGTGCAAAACCTGACGCAATTCGCCACCGATGTAGACAAAGCCACCGCAGGCAAACTGAAAATCACGGTGCACCCGAATGCGTCGCTCTTCAAGGCCAATGAAATCAAGCGCGCCGTGCAGTCGGGTCAAACCCAATCAGGCGAATTTATCTTGTCGCTGTATTCCAATGAAGCGCCTGTGTTTGGCGTGGACTCGATTCCGTTTTTAGCCACCAGCTACCTTGACGCAAAATGGCTCGACGCTGCATCGCGCGAGCTGCTGAACAAAACCCTGGCAGCCCAAGGCATCAAGCTGCTGTACACCGTGCCGTGGCCACCGCAGAGCCTGTATTCCAAAAAGGCGTTGACCAAGCTGGCTGACCTGAAAAGCACCAAAATGCGCGCTTACAACCCGGCCACGTCTTTTATTGCCACCGCAGTCGGCGCGCAGCCGGTAACGATTCAATTAGCCGAGCTGCCAGCCGCATTGGCTACCGGCGGCGCAGACAACTTTTTGACGTCAACTTCCAGCGGCATCGACAGCAAGCTGTATGAAAGCGTCAAGTTCTTCTATGACGTGAACGCCTGGTTGCCACGCAACGCTGTTGTCGTCAATCAAAAAGCCTTTGATGCATTGGACAAAGCTGGCCAAGACGCCGTTTTGCAGCAAGCCGCCGCAGCTGAAGCGCGCGGCTGGCAGATCAGCGAGAAGAACAATGCTGACAATCTAAAA
>JANOWB010000454.1:0-2912 GCA_031417695.1 Polaromonas sp. | reverse complement strand
GGTGAACATGAAAAAGCTCAGCCAGTTGTCCATCGGCTCGTTGAAGGTGCCTAGAATGCGCGGCTTGTCGGCGTCGCCGCTGTGGCGCATCAACAATTCTTCCGCTTCCTCACGGCCGTCGCGGCCAAAGTGCGCGTGCAGCAGGTAAACCATCGCCCACAGGTGGCGGCCTTCTTCCACGTTGACCTGAAACAGGTTGCGCAGGTCGTACAAACTGGGGGCGGTATGGCCCAGCAGGCGCTGCTGCTCAACCGACGCAGGCTCGGTGTCGCCCTGTGTGACGATCATGCGGCGAAAGGTAGAGCGGTATTCGCCCGGCACCTCTTGCCACACGTCCTGGCCCATGTGGTCACCAAAACCAATCTTGCGGCCTTCTTCTTTGTCGGCCAAAAAGATGCCCCAACGGTAGTCAGGCATGGGGGTGTAGCCGTAGCTGGCCCAGCCCGATGCGTCAACGCCCACGGCGGTACGCAAATAAACTTCTTTGGCCTTGAAGTCGGACGGGCCCATTTCTTCCCACCAGTTTAAAAAGGCGGGCTGCCAATGCTCCAGCGCGCGCTGGAGCTGGCGGTTTTCACCGAGGTGAACGTTGTTAGGGATGAGTGCTTGCAGGTCGATATTGCTCATGATGTTTCCTTTAAAAATTAAACTCTTTTCCAGTCAAACTTAGCTTTTTTTCCAGTTCCAAATAATTTGAGTGCGCCCTCTTCGCCCACCGCATTGGGGCGAATAAAAATCCAGTTCTGCCAGGCAGACAAGCGGCCAAAAATTCGCGTTTCCATCGTTTCTTTACCGGGAAAGCGCAGCGATGCTTCCAGGCCCGTCATCGCGTCGGGCGACAGGCTGGCTCGCTCTTCCAGCATGATGCGGATTTCGTCTTCCCAGTCGATGTCGTCGGGGGTCAGCGTGACCAAGCCAAGGCCCAGAGCTTGGTCAGCGCGGAGTGGGCTGTCGTTTAGGTTTTTTAGCTGCGCAATGGTGGCTTCGTCTTCGCAAAAACGGGTTTGCAAGCGGGTCAAGCCGTTGACTGCGGGAAACCAGCCAAAGTTAGCGGCGCTCAGTTGCAAGGCAGGCGCTGCGTCTGGCGAATCGGGCAAGTCCAGCATGTAAATGCGGTCACAGGCCAAGGCTAGTTCATAAAACGTGCCGGCAAAGCAAGAGCCTGAGTCCACCAGCGCGATCAATGAGCGGCTGGTCACGTCCAGCCGGGCCAGCGTGCGGCGCAATGCGCCTGTGGTTTCTTTCACCAGCCAATGGTCTTTCAGGCTGGCCAGTATTTGGTCCATCTTCATGACTTGCGCTGCGTCGCCATGGGTTCTGATCACCCAGGTACCAACTTCAAGCTCATTGGTGCGCAGGTTCAAAATCGCGTCGTCAAGTTCGCGTTGCAGTTTGAGCGGGTACCAATTGGCACCCGCCGCTTCAATGGTTTCAGGCGTTGACTCAAGCGCGGCCGTTGGCGCCTTCACAGTAATCGTCGCAATCCGACTGCTGCGATCAACTTGCGCATCAACCGAGCTGTAGTGGTAGCCCGCGTCGTCGATCAGCGGCTTCAGAGCCGTCAATTCGATGCCTTTTTGACCTACGTTTAACCCGTTAGCCCTTGTAGAACGGGCGCGAGCAGCTTCTATTTCGGTAGCAAGCAGTTCAACAAACTGTTGCGGTTTGGCATGCGCGTCAATCAGCTTCCAGTCTTTGGCGCGGTCAGCGCGCACGCCTTCAGATGTGGTGCAAAAAATATCGGCCAGGTCACGGCGCACCTTGCGTTTGTCAGTCACGCGGGTCAGGCCGCCGGTGCCCGGCAACACGCCCAGCAGCGGCACTTCAGGCAGGCTTACGGTGGATGAACGGTCATCGACCATGATGATGCGGTCACACGCAAGCGCCAGTTCGTACCCGCCACCCGCACATGCACCGGTGACAGATGCGATGGACTGCAGGCCGTCGTGCTTTGACGAGTCCTCTAACCCATTGCGCGTCTCGTTCGTAAACTTGCAAAAGTTCACCTTCCAGCCGTGGGTGGACACACCCAGCATGTAAATGTTGGCGCCTGAGCACCAGATTTTTTCTTTGCCTGACTCAAACACAACGACCTTGACGCACGGGTGTTCAAAACGAATACGATTAATTGCGTCGTGCAGCTCAATGTCTACGCCCAGGTCGTAGCTGTTCAGTTTTAATTTGTAGCCTGGCTTGATGCCGCCGTCCTCATTGATGTCGAGTTTTAGCCTGGCCACATCGCCATTCACACTCAATGTCCAGTGCTGGTACTTGGCTGGGTGGGTGGCAAAGTTGACCATGTCGCGTTCTACGCCGGCAATGGTTTGCTTGAATAAGAGGGGTTCTGTCATCGCGTTCATGTTGTCTCCTTGTGGATTGTTTCGGGAACGGCTCTTTTCAGGTCGGTGATGCTTTGTTTCAGTGTTCTTGCAGCGGTGTCTACCACTGCATCGGCACGTGCGTAAAGCGCTTCGCGGCTGGTCAAAATGCGGCGCAAGTCATCAAGCGCCTCGTGGTTGGCGCCGCTTGAGTCGAACGGCCGCATGTCGCCCTGCGCCACCACGCGTGCCATGTGTTCCTCGGGGCTGGCTTTAAGCCACACGCAGTAAAAGCGGCTTTGCAGCAAATCAAAAGTTTCGCGTTCACTGACGATGCTGCCGCCGGTGGTCATCACCACGCCGTCTGGGTGCTCTTCAGCGATTCTGAGCAGCGCGCGCCGCTCGTAGCGACGGTAGCCGGCCTGGCCGTGCAGCAGCAAAATCTCGTTCATGCTGGTGCCGGCTTCGCGTTCAATCTCACGATCCAGCTCAATAAAAGGCACGCCGCGCTCCGCAGCCAACTGCGCACCAAGTGTTGACTTGCCTGCGCCGCGCAAGCCAATCAGCGCTACCCGCTGCTCCCTGCCCTGCGCA
>JANOWB010000453.1:0-4018 GCA_031417695.1 Polaromonas sp. | reverse complement strand
CTCTGTAGCCCAATAAATACGGGCGCGAGCAGCTACGTAAATAATAGCGTTTTATTTAGGCAGCGTGGGGTAGTCGGTGTAGCCCTCAGCGCCGCCGCCGTACCAAGTGGCTTTGTCGCTTTCAGCAAATGGGCCGCCTTGCTTTAAGCGCTCTACCAGGTCGGGGTTGCCGATGTAAGGTCGCCCAAAGGCGAACAAGTCTGCGCCTTGCGCCAGCTCTTTTTCAGCCAGCGTTTTGTCCAGCCCGTTGTTAACCATCCATGCACCTCGTCCGCCTGCTTCATCGTAAGCGGCCTTCAAAGCCGAATAGTCGAACGGCCGGTCTGGCAGCGCGCGCGGCCCGCCCGTTGCGCCCTCAATGATGTGAATGTAGGCGAGGTTTAGGGTCGCCAGCTGCCGCACCACGTAGTCAAACAGCGGCTGTGGGTCGGCGTCAAACGCGTCGTTGGCTGGCGTAACCGGCGACAGGCGAATGCCAGTGCGGCCGCCGCCTACTGCCGTGGTCACGGCCCGGGTCACTTCCAGCAGCAGGCGGGCGCGGTTTTCAATGCTGCCGCCGTAGTCGTCGTCCCGGTGGTTCGAGCCGCTTTTTAAAAACTGGTCTAGCAAGTAGCCGTTAGCGCCGTGAATTTCAACGCCGTCAAAGCCCGCCGTTTCCACCGCATTGCGCGCCGCAGCCTGGTAGCTGTGCACGATGTCAGGCAGCTCTTTGGCCTTCAGGGCGCGCGGCTCAGAGGTTTCAACAAACACTGGCTTTCCGTGTTGAATCAGCACGGTTTTGGTTTTGGCGGTGATGCTTGAGGGCGCGACTGGCGCGCCATTGTCTGGCTGCAGCGAGGTGTGCGACACGCGACCCACATGCCACAGCTGCACCACAATTTTTCCGCCCGCCGCGTGAACGTCGTGGGTCACTTTTTTCCAGGCATCAAGCTGCTCGGTGCCGTACAGGCCCGGCACGTCAGAATAGCCTTGGCCTTGCTGCGAAATGGCCGTGGCTTCGGTCACGATCAGCCCGGCAGAGGCGCGCTGTGCGTAGTACGTAGCTGCAAACGGGCCAGGTATCGCGTCAGGCGAGCGGTTGCGCGTGAGCGGCGCCATAACGATGCGGTTGGCTAGCTTGAGGTCACCGGCTTGAACCGGGTCAAAAAGTGTGGGCATGATGGTGTGGGTCAGCAAAGGGTAAACAAAAGAGTAAGTGTGGCGCAAAACGCCGACGGGTACACGCAGCGGCGGTCACAAGGCATGTAGGACATCCTCCTCAAACCGTGTTGGCAACTCTGCAGCCCGCGGCTTGCCTTACTTCATTAATCCCTCAGCCCGCATGGCGGCTTGCACCGCTGGCCGGGCCAACATGCGCGCCCTGAAGTCAGCCAGATTGGCCAGCCCCGAAATATCGACCTTCACCAGCGGCGCCCAGTTGCTGACGTTAAACAAATACGGATCAGCCACGCTGAAGGAATCGCCCATCAGGTAATGCTTTCCGGCAAGCTGGCTGTCAACCCAAGCTAGGCGGCCCAGCAATTTTTCAATCACCATCGGTTTGTAGTCGGCAGGCGTGGCCGGGTTGAACAAGGGCGCAAAACCTTTATGCAGCTCGGTGCCAATAAAGTTCAACCAGCTTTGCATTTGCGCACGCGCCACCGTGCCGTTGGCAGGGGCCAAATTCTTTTCTGGCACCTGGTCAGCAAGGTACTGCACGATGGCCGGGCCTTCTGTCAGGTGGGTGCCGTCGTTCAATTCAAGCAGCGGCACATAGCCCAGAGAGTTAACGGCGTAGTAGTCGCTGCCGTCCGCCAGCTGGTGGGTTTTGGTGTTAACGCGCGCGTCGTCAAATGTCATGCCGGCCTCAGTCAACACAATACGAACAGCGAGTGAGCAAGCGCCAGTGGCGAAATACAGCTTCATGAAATTCCTTGGAGTCGAGCATGGCAGGTGAAGAACTCACCCGAAAGGTCAAGTGTACGAAACTTTACAACTTTGGGTGGTGTAGCCGTTTTATTCAATGAATACGGGCGCAAGCTGCTATTAAATTCATATTGTGGAAATCTGAAAAGGACTTGTCCTACGGTGGTCTGCGCTTGTGGCCGATGCGGCAGAAAACTGCTGCTTTGTAGCATAGGCGCTCATCTGTTCAATTCGTGTGAAGGAGATTGCCATGCTCAAGTACGCCATTATTTTTGCCTTGATTTCCCTGGTCGCCGGGGTGTTGGGTTTTACCGGAGTTGCCGCAGGAGCTGCGGGTATCGCCAAAATTGCCTTTGGTCTGTTTTTGATTCTCACGGTGATTTTTATTGTGCTGGCGGCGCTTGGCGTCGGCGCGGCCAATAAAATTTTGAAATAACCCGGACAGCACCTACTCGCATGCATACCGCCAGCATCGATTTATTGCTTGAATACGAGGTCACGCATCCCGCGCATTTTTTATTCAATATAGAGGCGGCCTTCGTGCCGTCTCATCGCGTGACCAGTGAGCGCTTGACCATTTCGCCCAGCGTGAAGGTGCGCACTTTTACAGACGAGCGTGGCGGCAATCGGTTTGTTCGCCTGGACGCGCCCCGCGGCCTGTTGACGGTCAACTACCACGCCGATGTCGAATTAGTGGCGTCGCCTCTCCCGCTGTACCTCGACGAAGCCCTGGTCACCAGCGTGCCAGACGACGCGCTGCGCTACTTGTTTCCAAGCCGGTATTGCGAGTCTGACTTGCTCAGCCGCGCCGCGCAGCAGTTGTTCGGTGATTTGCCGCACGGCCTGAGCCGGGTGCGCGCCATTGAGGCTTGGATTTACGAGTCGGTGCAGTACCTGCCTGGCTCCAGTACGTCAACCACCACCGCGCAAGACGTGTTCATTCAGCGCATGGGCGTGTGCCGCGATTTTGCTCATTTGGGCGTTACCTTTTGCCGGGCGCTGAACATACCGGCGCGGCTGGTGGTGGGCTACGTTAATTTTGAAGACCCACCGCAAGATTTTCATGCGCTGTTTGAAGCTTGGCTGGAAGACCGGTGGGTGCTGTTTGACGCCACGCGGCTCGCCTCAACCGATCGGCTGGTGCGCGTGGGCACTGGGCGTGACGCGAAAGACGTGGCATTCGCCACTATCTTCGGCGGCGTGCAAATGGTGCGCAAGGAGCTGCGCGTGCTGGAGGGCGACCAGCCAGACAGCTTACCGCTGGAAGGCCTGCAGAGTTTTCTCGCAGCCGCCTGAGCGTCTGGCAAACCGGATATAAATTGCTATATTAATTATAGCTGCTCGCGCCCGTATTAATTGGGCTGCAGGGCTAAAATACCCTTAAAAATACCCCAAAAGGGCTTCTAAGCGTGCTTTTTGATCGCGTCGCTCACCACATTGACTATTCGGTCGATGTGCTCTTTCTCGACAATAAACGGTGGGCAAATCACGATGTTTTCAGCGGCTGGCCGCACCAGCACGCCGTGGTGAAAGCACTCCATGAAAACATCAAACGCACGCTTGCCTGGCATGCCCACAACGGGCGCCAGCTCAACTGCCCCCGCCAGCCCCAGGCTGCGAATTCCCGCCACGTTAGGCAGGCCCTTCATGGTGCTGTGCAGCGCATCGCCCAGCACCACGCCCATTTGCCCGGCACGCTCAAACAGGTTTTCCTCTTTAAATAAATTCAGTGTGGCAATCGCCGCGGCGCAGGCCACGGGGTGGCCCGAGTAGGTGTAACCGTGAAAAAACTCAATCGCGTGGTCGGGTGCGTTTGAATTGGCGCTCATCATGGCGTTGTAAATGCGGTCAGAGCAGATCACGCCGCCCAGCGGAATCACGCCGTTAGACACGCCTTTGGCGAAGTTCAGCATGTCAGGCACCACACCGTAGTAGTCTGCGCCAAAGTTAACGCCCAGGCGGCCAAAGCCGGTAATGACCTCGTCAAAAATCAGCAAAATGCCGTGCTTGTCGCAAATCTCGCGCAGGCGCTTCAAGTAGCCTTTGGGTGGCAAGTACCAGCCCGCGCTGCCCGCTATTGGCTCAACAATCACCGCTGCGATATTGCTCGGGT
>JANOWB010000452.1:0-2993 GCA_031417695.1 Polaromonas sp. | reverse complement strand
GTTTTGCCTTGCGTGGGCCGCACTGCACCTAGCGCCAACGGTATCCAGTCGATTTGTGATTTCATGATGCCAGTCATGGCGCCGTGGCGTTCGGGTGATGTCCAGATCATGCCTTCGGCCCATTCGGCCAGGGCGCGCAGCTCGGCTACTTTGGGGTGGCTGTCGGGCGCGTCGTCTGGCAACGGCAGGCCGCTGGGGTTGAAGGTTTTGGTTTCGCAGCCCATGGCCTCTAATAATCGTGCCGCTTCTTCGCTGGCCAGGCGGCTGTACGAGCGCTCGCGTACTGAGCCGTAGAGCAGCAAAATACGCGGGGGGTGGCTGGATTTGTCCACTTGCGGCAAAGCTGGAATGGTGAAAAGCGCTTGATCAAGGTTCGGAAGTTGCATAAAAAATTTTAGTGCGGCTTGTTTTAATTCAATACTTCAATTATATTTGAACTATGGAAACAATAACCGAACTGATGGATGAATCTACCGCCGTCAAAGCTCTGGCCGCCCTTGCCCAAGCGCAACGCCTGCGCGCCTTCAGAGCGCTGGTGGCTGCCGGGCCAGACGGGCTGACGCCGGGTGTGATGGCCGAGCAATTGGGTGTGGCGCCCAGCGCGTTGTCGTTTCATTTAAAAGAGCTGTCGCATTCAGGCCTGGTCAGCGCTGAGGCGCGTGGCCGCAACCTGATTTACCGCGCCAGCTTTGGCCACATGACTGCCCTGCTCGGCTACCTGACGGCGCATTGTTGTCAGGGCGAGCCGTGTGAGGCCAGCACGCTGCCCGACTGCCTGAATTGCTAGTTTTAGGGGCATTTTAGCGGCGTTTTTAGGCATCATTTAAGCTTGTAGCCCAATAAAATCGGGCGCGAGCAGCTCATTTATTGATAGTAAGTTTAATCCCATCACAGGAGCCACCATGTCAACTGAACCCATCAACGTGCTGTTTTTATGCACCCACAACTCAGCCCGCAGCATACTGGCCGAGGCGCTGCTGAACCACATCGGCAAAGGGCGGTTCAAAGCCTATTCAGCCGGTAGCAGCCCGCGTGAAAACCAGCAGCCGAACCCGATTGGCCTTGAGGTTTTAAAAGCGGCTGGCATTTCGACTGAAGGCCTGCACAGCAAGAACTGGGATGAGTTTGGCAAGCCTGACGCGCCAATCATGAATTTGGTCATTACCGTCTGCGACAACGCCGCAGGCGAAGTCTGCCCGTATTGGCCCGGCCAACCCGCTACTGCACACTGGGGTTACGAAGACCCGTCTGCCGACAAAGATGGAGTTGCGGGGGACGAAGCCCACAAGCGTGAAGCTTTCAGGCAAACGCTGCACGCGCTGCGCCGCAGGCTGGAACTGCTGGTCAACCTGCCAGAAGCCAGCGTTGGCCGCCTGATGCTGGAAACCACAGCGCGCAGTCTTGCCAAGTCATGAGTGCAACGCCTTTAAAAAACCAGTTATTCGCAGAATTTTTTGGCACCGCAGCGCTGCTTTGCGCGGTGATCGGCTCAGGCATCATGGCGGTGAACTTGGGTGGCGGCAACAACGGTGTGGCACTGCTGGCCAACACGCTGGCCACCGTGTTTGCGCTGTATGTGCTGATTGAAGTGTTGGGGCCGGTAAGTGGCGCGCACTTTAACCCGCTGGTGACCTTAATTGTGCTTTTTAGTGCATCAAATACATCTGTAGCCCAATTAAATAGGGCGCGAGCAGCTTCTCTTTTTATAGCATTTCAACTAGCGGGTGCAGTCGCTGGCGCATGGCTGGCGAATGCCATGTTTGATTTAAGCGTGTTGCAGTTCAGCAGCAAAGTGCGCGGCGGCTGGGGCCAATGGCTGGGTGAGGTGGTGGCCACTAGCGGACTGATTTTGGTCGTGCTGCGCGCGCCTGCAGGCAAGGCCGCTGGCCTGGTGGCCTGCTACATCGGCGCGGCGTACTGGTTCACGTCAAGTACGTCATTTGCCAACCAAGCGGCGGTGCTGGGGCGGATGTTGTCAGACAGTTTTGCTGGCATTGCGCCCGGCAGCGCGCTTGGCTTTGTGGCGGCGCAGTGCGTGGGAGCCGCTTTAGGCGTGGTGATTCACCGCCTGTTAGGCAAGCCACTTTTGTAAAAACTGGGCGCTGCCCATGGCCGGGTCAAGCTGGTAACCAGCAAAGCCGATTCGTTCGTACAGCTTGATGGCGCTCGGGTTGCCGCTCAGCACTTCAAGCGTAAGTTTGCAGGCGCCGCGCTGCTGGGCTATTTGCTCTACAAGCGCCAGCATTTGCTCGCCCACCCGCTGCCCGCGGTGGCTGGCTAGCACCACCACGTCGTGCACATTGACCAGCGGCTTGCACGCAAAAGTTGAAAAACCTTCGATGCAATTGACCAGCCCCACGGGCAAGCTGCCGTCAAAAGCCAGCACGCTAAACGCCTGCGGCCGCTTGGCCAGCTCGCTGATTAAATTTGCTTTTGTAAACGCTGACAAGGCTTTGCCGCCGCCCGCTGGGTCTTGCGCATAGGCGTCGAGCAAGTGCACCACAGCTTGGGCATGTAGGGGGTCTGCGTAGTTGGCCCGGCAGATGGTTAAGGATGAAGTTGAAGGCGAAGGTGTGGTCAAAATTAGAGCCTTGGTCGGTATTTTTTACTATTATTTCAGGAGCTGCTCGCGCCCGTATTTGTTGGACTACAGGCTTATTTTGTGTTGAATTAACGGCCTGCAAGGTACGCCGACTTAAACTTTATCAGCGCAGCTTGGTACTGCAAGCCGCCCACCTCGGCCAAGTTGCTGTGCGCCCCGCCCTCCACGGCCAGCCACTGCTTGGGCGCGTTGGCGGCGGCAAACAGCTTTTGCCCCAACACGATGGGCACGGTGGTGTCTAGCGTGCCGTGGATCATCAAGACGGGTGCCTGCACTTGGGTAATTTTGTCGATAGACGCAAAGCGCTGGGTGTTGAACTTGGCCAGCAAGCCCGCGAAAAACCCAGCCTCGCGGGCCACGTCGGTAAAGCTGGTGATGGCTGATTCCAAAA
>JANOWB010000451.1:0-2482 GCA_031417695.1 Polaromonas sp. | reverse complement strand
AACCAGAACTCGGTCATGCGCGCCAGCAGGGGGTTTTCAAGGTTGGGGTCACTGCACGACATCAGGCGCCAAGCGGCAGCGGTTTGCTGCATGTCGCGGCTAAAGCCGGTGGCGTCTTGGGCTGTAGTAGCCATGTTCAGTGGATCATTGGTCGCGGCTTTAATCGCCTTGCGCGCCTGTAGCTCGCCGCGGTAGCCAGCGCTGATAGCGCCCAATGGTTGGTTAAACGCCTGAAGGTCTGCGGGGATAGTGGGCGGGCGCTGGCTGGCGGCATAAGCCTCGTCAACTTGTCGGGCAGCCCATGCTTTTGGGTTGGGTAACGCTGCTTTGGCGGTAGTGTCGGTGGGGGCGTAGCCCAGGCGGGAGGTGGCTCGCCACACCGCAGCGTAGGGCTCGAGTTGCGCCGCAGCAGGTGCTGCTGCCAGGCAGGCAGCCAGACCAATGGCGCAAATGCGGGCTGCGCTGGTAGCTGTGGTGATTAGACGGGTCATGTCGTTCCTCGGTCAATCGGCACATCGTTGCCTTTGTGTTCAGGCTTTTTAACGTGCCGCCCGCGGGTTGGGTTGGCCGCTGCATCGTTCCTTTACACAGCTTTACTGCTGGTGGCGGCCCCGCTCAGTTGCCCTCGAACAAAGTCCACGTGTTGGCGCAGGGTGTACACGCGGTCTGCGAAATCGATCGAGAACTTGCCAGTGCTAATTTCCAGATCAATCTGGTCGAGCCGCCCCAGCACGGCCGCGGTATCGACAGCGCTGAGTGGACGGCTGCGAAGAGTGGACTCAATTGAAAGCAAATCGCGGTAGCGACGGTACAGGCGATTACTTTGGCGGAAACTAAGCAGCTGCGGAATGATCTTGACCACGGGAATCGCAATGGCCAGCAGCGGAACCAGCACCAGCAGCAAGCGCTGCAGCGCATTGGCTGCCCAGTACGGCAAATAGCGCTGCAAAAATGGCCTGCCGTCTTTGAAGTAACGCTGCGCTTCTTCGGCCAGCGGAAAATCTGTGCCGCGCGGATTCGGAAATTCGCCGGGGCGATTCAGCAGCGTGGCTGACTTGTGAACTTCTTTGGCGGCTTCTAGCAGCAAGTAGGCCAGCGCGGGGTGCAAATCGTCGCGTACCACCAGGTTAGCGGTGGTTGTCAGCAACGTGATGTCTCTTGCGGGCAAGTCTAGTTTCGGGTTCACTGACCCCGCCTTAAGCGTGACCAGCGACAAATACGGCAGGCGGCGTGTCAGTCCTTCAGCGTTGTCGATAGCCACCAACTGCACATCGGCGCGCTGAAGCAGCAACTGCACCGCGGGCGACTGCGGCGCGCCAATCAACATCACTGCATCAATGGTTTTGGCCACCAGCTCGTTCGCGGCGTTTACGCCCCCACTGGTGCCAAGCGTGGTGTTGCTGGGGCTAACGCCGTAGCTTTCCAGCAGCTCTAGCGCGACTTTTCGCGTGCCACTGCCGTCTGCGCCCGCTGCCACTTTTTTGCCACGCAGGCCGCCCAAGCCTTTGCGCAAAGCCAGCGCCAAGTCGTTTGACGTGGTAAATATCCACACCGGCTCATAGCCGACCACGCCCAGTGATTGCAGAGTGGGCGTAGCGGCTGAACTGGTGGGGTCAGTGGTGAGCGTGCCCAAGCCGCTTTGCACAAAGCCAATCGGTGTGCCACTGTTCAAGCGAGCCAGGTTTTCAACTGAACCGCTAGAAGGCAGCAAACGCAGCTCAACGCCGTTAGCCTTGAGATAGCTTTGGTATTTGAGCGCAAACTGGTGTGACGCGCCATCGATTGCGCCCGTGGTCATGTCAACCTTGCTGGGTGGTGATGGGCTGATATTGCGAGCCAGTAGCCACAAACCAACGCCTAGTGCGCCAACCAGGCAAGCTGCTGCGATCAGCGTTTGTATGCGAGAAGAAGAAATGAAGGTCATAGAAGGCAAGTCTAACCAGCGCGGGTCAAGCGCAGCCCGGTGAGAGAGCAGGCGTCGGTCGGTTATATTGCCTGTCACTTTATCGTTTTTGCAATTTAAGGAGCACGGACATGATGGCAATTTTGGGAACCATTTTTATCGGTTTGATCGTTGGTTTTATTGCGCGGGCGATCAAGCCCGGCGACGACAAACTCGGCTGGATCACGACGGCCATTTTGGGTGTGGCCGGGTCGTTTTTGGCCAGCTATGCAGGCAAGGCACTTGGCCTGTACACACAGGGGCAGGTGGCGGGCTTTGTTGCCTCAGTGGTCGGGGCTGTTGTTCTGTTGTTTGTTTACGCGCTGGTAAAAAGCAAAGCCAAGTAATTTTTCTATCTTTGAAAGCTTCCATGAAAATCGAAACCATTGCCGTCCACGGCGGCTACAGCCCAGACCCGACCACCAAAGCGGTGGCTGTGCCCATTTACCAAACAGTGGCGTTTGCGTTTGACAACACGCAGCACGGCGCTGACTTGTTTGACCTGAAAGTAGCGGGCAACATTTACAGCCGCATCATGAA
>JANOWB010000450.1:0-4905 GCA_031417695.1 Polaromonas sp. | reverse complement strand
CGTGATTGACGTGGCAGCGGGTGAAAAAATCCCCCGAAAAGGCGGCCCGGGCATCACCAAAAGCGATTTGTTTGTGATCAACAAAACCGACCTAGCGCCTTATGTAGGTGCCGACTTGAACGTGATGGAGCAAGACACCATTCGAATGCGCACCACAGCCAAAGGCCTCAAGCCGTTTGTCATGACCAACCTCAAAACCAACGCTGGGTTGGCCGAGGTGGTGGCGTTTATTGAGGCCAAAGGCATGCTGCAAACCGCCTGAACTCAGCGATTTTGGAGGGCTAGCCCTAACCGCTAGGCCGACAAAGGTTAAACTAGGACGCTTGGAAGCTTGGCAGAGCGGTTGAATGCAGCAGTCTTGAAAACTGCCGAGGATGCGAGTCCTCCGTGAGTTCGAATCTCACAGCTTCCGCCAATTCGACAAGAAAGGCTCCGCAAGGAGCCTTTTCTTTTTGTGAGTTGGCCTAGTCTGGTACTTTCAGCAATCTTGAAACGCCGCCCTCATGCAAAGTAAGGGCAACGACTTTTCCTTCGCTGTTTCTCTCAAACTGAATTTCCACATTCGGTACATCGTAGAAAAATCTATCGTTTTGCCCGGGCTTGGGGAAGACTGGTCTGCGTGGCCAGTTACTGCTGCGAACCAAAAGTTGGCCGCTTTCTACTTTGACATCAAAATCAATAGTGCGCCTTAAGTTGCGTTCCAGCAGATAGCGGCCCACAAATTCTTTGGCGTTTTCTGGGTCGGCTACTGCTTCGGCTGGCGCGGGTTCAGTCGTTTTTAGCGCCGTAAAGCCGCCTCCGCCTTGTGTGTAGCTCAGGCTTGCCAAGGCGCCGTTGTTGCGATTAAAAACATATTGCACACCTGCGTCTTCGTCTACAAAAACATCTTTGCCCGCGGGCAGCAGCATACGGAACCCGCCGCCGGTGATGCGGCGATAAAGCTGGGCGTTTTGAACGACAAAAGCTACAGCGGTGCTTTTGTCCAAACGGTAAGTGCCTGCATATTCGCCCAAGTTATCAACAGGAGTTTTGCTTTGCTGGGCTGTGATTGGATAAAGACCGGCCAAGAGCAAATTTTGCATTCTTGCTGTCGGTGCGTGTGAATTGCTGGTCAACGCAATGACAGCTTCTTGGGTACTTGGCGAGATCATCCACTGAGACCGGTAGCCTGCCGTCTGCCCGTCATGCAGGTAACTTCGATTGTTGCCAGCCCCCCGAATAAAGACCGCGTAGCCAATTTGCCCAAATTGAAATCGACCCAACGGCTCCAGCATTCTCTGGCTGGCGGGTCCCAACGGCCCGCTGCTACCTGCCATCATCGCGCGGCTAAAAATAAGCATGTCACTCACGGTTGAGCGCAGCGCTCCTGCACCAGCGAATGCTTTGAATTCCCAACCTGCTACTTTGGCCTGGTTGTTGTAACCCTGCGCAAATCTGGCGGTTTTGTCACCTAGCGACTGCACGGTATCTTTCATGCCCAGCGGTTGGGTGATGCGTTCACTCACCAAATCAGCCCAAGGTTTGTTGTACCGATGGGAAAGCAATTCACCGACTAAGGCCAGCCCCAAATTGCTGTAAACCGCAGCGCAGGGCGGCAATGACTCTACTTTGATGCTGCTCAAATCATTCCACAGGTCAACGCGCGTGAAGTTAGCGTAAGGGTTTGCGCCACCCAAGGACTCGTTAAGGCCCGGTGCAAGCCTTGGCAAGCAAGAGCTGTGGGTGATCAATTGCCGCAAAGAGATTGCAGCGGTAGCAGATGACTGAAAACTCACCGTGCCGGCCAACAACTTGCCCAATGAATCGTCTAGTGACAGCTCCCCCTTTTCCACAGCTTGCGCCAACAGCAAACCCGTAAACACCTTGCTGATTGAGCCTATTTCAAACAATTGCTGCTCGACCACCTTGGGCGGTGTTGCAACGGGCGAGCCATCTGCTGATGTAGCAACGGCTGCGCCTTTTCCGTTTCGCGTCAAAAACGCAAACTGGGCTGTTCCCGCTTTTAAAACACCCACCGCGACAGATCCCTGTTCGTCGCCCAAGGCGATGTTGGCCAGCTTGACTGGATCTGCAAAGCTTTGAGGTTGTGCATATGCGATTGGGCAAAGCAAAGCCAGAAGCAAGCCTGCCGCGTGCGGAATATAGTTTGAAATCATGTTGTGGGCACTACCTAAAAGCTTGGTCTTGATCAGCACCTTACTTTACAGCGCGCACTTCTGAAGTTTGCGATACCCGACCTACGCAATAATCGACCAATAGCTAATGCGTTACGCCGCAACCATTGCCTCAGACACCGACCACAGCCGCTCAGCTGACGAGGTATCAGCAATATGCGGCGAATACCCAGAAACGCGGTTAGTTGGCTCTGCGGGCAAGCCTTGCTGACAATCTTCAAGATACAAACCACCACGCGCTTTAAGTTGTGGCGCCGTGGCGGCCCAAACGCTGGTTGATGCGCCCTGCTGCGGTGTTTTAAAAATATCCAGCGGCGTGTCGTCGGCTTTCAGCCAGCCCAATGCCCGCATTTCTTCCATTGGCAAAAACTTTTGTAAGCCGGTCAGGATGCCGCCCGGGTGCACGGCGTTGGCCGTGATGCCTTGGTCTGCGTAGCGCATGTGAAGGCCGAGCGCCATCAGCGCATTAGCGCTTTTGGCTTGACCGTACGCCTTCCATTTGTTGTACTCACGGCGCTCGAAATGAATGTCGTCAAACTCGACGCCGGAGATTTTGTGCCCCGACGAGCTCAAGCACACGACCCGCGCGTCACCTGTTTTTTGCGCCGCTTTTAGCAACGCTGGCATAAGCGCGGTGGTCAATACAAAGTGCCCTAAGTGATTAGTCGCAAATTGCGCCTCCCAGCCTTGGCGTGAACGGGCTAGAGGGCATGCCATGATGGCCGCGTTATTAATCAAAATGTCCGCTGAAGCGCCGGAACGAATCCAGTCCGCAGCAAATTCCCGCACGCTGGTCAAGTCGCTCAAGTCCAGTAAACCGACTGATATCTGCGCCGCCGGATACTCGGCGCGCAGCGCGTCTGCCGCAGCTTGGCCCTGCGCCAGATTGCGCACTGCCAGCGTCAGCGCAGCGCCTGCGCTGGCTAAGGCTCGAGACGTCTCAAGCCCCAACCCCGACGCACCCCCTGTGACAATAGCGCAACGCCCCGCCAGCGACAAACCCTTGACCGCTTCCACCGCCGTCGTACGCGCGCCAAACGAAGAAGTGACGTGGGCAAGTAGGGGGTTAGACATAAAAAACTTTCTGATCAAGTGGCTAACTCATGTTTCGAGCCACTGCATATAGTAGCGAGGCGGACGTGCCCCAGTGCGCTCAGCGGCGTAAAACATGTGACAAATATGCTCTAAAACCAATATATATGGGCGCAAGCAGCTATGTATTTAATAGCAATAAAATCAGCGGTGCGGGCATCTGGCTTACTGACTGGCCAGCCAGACCCACAGCCAAGGTGCGCGGGCTTGGGCATATGATGGTTTGGCTAGCCTGTTTGACAAGCCCGCTCGACAGCCACGAAAGACGCCGCCATGACCACCGAAGCAAAACCAGTCCGCCCCCAGCGACCCACTGCAAAAACGCGCAGCGCCGAACGCGCTAATCCGCCCACGGTATTGATAACAGGCGCTTCGTCAGGAATTGGCGAGGCGCTGGCGATTTGCTTTTCGCAAGCCGGGTACGACGCCATTTTGGTGGCCAGAAGCGTGGACAAATTAAGCGCCTTGCGCCAGCGACTAAAAACTGAGTTCGGCGTGACTGGCCATGTGCTGGCGGCTGATCTTGCTGAGCCGGGAGCGGCCAACAAGTTGGCCAACGCAGTAGCGCGCAAAAAGCTGACAGTCGATGTGCTGGTGAACTGCGCTGGCGTGCTGCACCAAGGCCCGTTTAGCTCGATGACGGGTGCCACGCACCAGCAAATGATTGACCTGAACATTTCTGGCCTGACCGGCATGCTGGCGGCTTTTTTACCCGCCATGACCCGGCGCGCAGCCAGTGGCAAAACCTTGCGAATTTTGAACGTCGCGTCGATTGCCGCCTACCAGCCGGTGCCAATGCTGGCCACCTATGCCGCTACCAAAGCGTATGTGCTGTCGCTAGGAGAATCGCTGGCAGAAGAACTCAAGGAAGAAGGCATCACCGTGACCACCCTGTGCCCCGGCATGACGGCTACCGCGATGCTGAGCAACGCGGCTGGCGGCAACAGCAAAATCAACCAGATACCGAGCTTTATGGTCGGCCAAGTGGAGACGGTGGCACAAGACGCGATGGACGCCTGCCTGCGAGGAGATGCGATCTGTGTGCCGGGCGCAGTAAATCAGGCGCTGGTGGTTGGGTCGCGCACAGCGCCTAAGTGGCTGGTGCGAAAGATAGGCGGGTTGCTTGGGCGCAAAGCACTTTAGCTCAAAAAATAGGTGTATTTTTACCAAAAAATGGCCTTTAGCCCAATTAATTCGGGCGCGAGCAGCTATTAATTAAGTAGCCTTTTTTGAGGCCGCAGCCAAGGTGGGAGGGGGGGTTGGAGTGGGGGCTGGAGTGGGGGTTGCAGTTGAATTCTGCACAAACCCTCGCTCAACTGCAAACCATTCCAGTACGGGCAGCGTGCCCGGTAAAACGGGCGCTACCGTGACTGGCAACGATTGCCAAGCAAACGCTTGGCCTTCGCGCATGTGCAGCTCGCCCGTCCATTCAAACACCTTGCAAAAGTGGAGCTGAACCAGCGCGTGCGGGTAGTCAACCAGTTCGGTCTTCCATGGCTGAGCGGCGTTGATGGTGATGCCGATTTCTTCGAACAGCTCGCGGCGCAGCGCTTGCTCTACCGTCTCACCCGCTTCGAGCTTGCCGCCTGGGAACTCCCAGTAGCCTTCGTACACTTTGCCGGGCGGGCGGCTGGTTAGC
>JANOWB010000449.1:0-2656 GCA_031417695.1 Polaromonas sp. | reverse complement strand
CCAATTAATACGGGCGCGAGCAGCTACTTAATAAATAGCAAATCAGCTGACTAATTAGCCTCGTCTTGCGCCATGGCCTTGCGGTGGCGTTCAACAAACTCTTCGTAAGTGTTAATGCCGCGCAGCTGCAAAATAGCATTGCGCACAGCGGCTTCGACCAGCACGGCGATGTTGCGGCCCGCCTCGACTTGAATAATGACTTTACGCACCGGTATGCCCAACACTTCCTGGTTCAGCGGCTCGTACGGAATTCGCTCGTATTCGCGCTCCAGTGTTTCGCGGCGCACCAAATGCACAATCATCTTCAGGCGCATTTTGCGCCGCACGGCGGTCTCGCCAAAAATCGCTTTGACGTCTAGCAGGCCAATGCCGCGTACCTCCAGCAAATTGCGCAGCAGCTCAGGGCAGCGCCCTTCGAGCGTAGTTTGGTTAATGCGGTACAGGTCAACCGCGTCGTCTGCCACCAGGCCGTGGCCACGTGAAATCAGCTCCAGGCCCAACTCGCTTTTGCCCAAGCCCGACTCGCCGGTAATCATCACGCCCAAACCCAAAATGTCCATGAAAACGCCGTGCATCGACAAACGGTCGGCAAAGTGCTTGGACAAATAAGCGCGCAGCACGTCAATCACAAATGCTGCTGACTCCGGTGTGGAAAACATCGGCAGTTGCGCGCGCTCGCACATCGACAACAGGGTGTCTGGCGCGGTTTGCCCGTCGGCCACCACCAGCACGGGGGGCTCCAGCTTGATGATTCTTGTGACCCGCCGGGCGCAGGCTTCGGGACCGTCTTTCGTTAAGTAAGCGACCTCGCGTTCGCCCAAAATTTGAACCCGGTAAGGGTGAATGTAGTTGAGGTAGCCGACCAAATCTGCGCCCGAGCGCGCAGCCCGAACGGCGACTTCATCAAAGCGCCGCTCAGACGCGCCCAAGCCAGAAATCCATTCCCATTTCAGGCTGGCGCGGTGGTCTTCAAACAGCACATCAGCACTGATGGCGGTCGGTTTCATGCAACTGGCCTCATGCGCAGCGCCGCATCTTTATCGACATGCCGAACAAACTCAAGAGCTGACCTCCTGAGCCGAGCGCCACGACGCAATCAGCAAATGCAGTTGCTCGGCGTCAGTTGACGATTTGAGCCGCTCACGCAGTTCGCTGTCGCCCAAAAGTTCGGCAATTTCCGACAAAATTTCGAGGTGTTTTTGCGTGGCGGCTTCTGGCACCAGCAAAAAGATAAGCAGCGCCACGGCTTGCTCGTCGGGCGCGTCAAACCCAATTGGCGCGGCCAGCTGAAACACTGCCGCCATCGGCGCTTTCAGGCCTTTAATCCGCCCATGCGGAATGGCCACGCCGTGACCCAAGCCGGTTGAGCCTAATCGCTCGCGCGCAAACAAACTGTCCGTGATCAGCGCACGGTTTAACCCCTGCTGATTTTCAAACAAGAGGCCTGCGGCTTCAAAAGCACGCTTTTTGCTGGTGGCGTCAACGCTGACCAGCACTTGGGTCGGGGGCAGTATTTGCGATAAACGGTTCATAGCGCTTTTTAAGGGGTCGCTAAATTATGCACTTTGAGCGGCTACAACACCAGCGCAATGCCAGCCGGGCGTAAAAAAGCCGCCAACTAAGTGGCGGCCCGTTGCGTCTGCGTGCAGGCCAGCTGTTACGAATTCAACTCAAAGTTGCGCTTGGCAGCAGCATGGTGATGGTCTTGGGTTTTGGTTTTGTGCCGCACGACTTGCCGGTCGAGCTTGTCAGTGAGCTCGTCAACCGCCGCGTACAGGTCGGCGTGTGAACTTTCGGCGTAAATGTCTCGGCCTTTCACGTGTACGTTGCACTCGGCTCGCTGGCGGCCATCTTTTTCTTTCATGTTGTCTATCGTCAGCAGTACTTTGACGTCAACCACTTGGTCAAAGTGGCGGTTAATTCTGTCGAGCTTGCTCGTCACGTAACCGCGCAGAGCGGGGGTTACCTCAAGATGATGGCCGCTGATCGTCAGATTCATAAAAAGACTCCTTGGTTGTGTACCGGATAAGGGTAAGGAACGGGTTTTAAAAAAACCATCTGCGGCCAGCTTGACCCAATGCCACTGACTTGCAACGGATGGCGACGGAAACAACACTCTCAACTTCACTATGCGCCTGAATCCACATTTAAGCAATCTTGCAGCGCAGCATAAATTGCAACGGGGTGCAATTGCGCGGCCAAACCGGTGCCGTGGCGCGGGAGCCACGCACCTTGGGTAGCCCACTACGCGGCAACCGCCTGCCGGGCCCGCTTGGTATGGCGCAGGCGGGTGGGCAAGCTGCTTTTATGCGGGCCTCGCCCAATGCCATAATTGGCGAATCTTCACAACGGAGAAATCCTTGAAAACTGGCATAAAAATGTCGACTTTTAGCTAGCTTTCAACGCCGCAGACTGACGAATGACGTCGCTTAGGGTGTTGCAGGCAATAGCACCCTCACCAACATTTCCTTTTTATCGGGGTAGCCGCTTACAAAGCTATACCTTGAAACCACTGGCAGTCAGTCATGCTTAATATTTTTACGCTCGCCAACGGGCGGCTCTTTCAAGAAGAAATCGAGTCGCTCGAAGAGTTATCCAAGTTTCAGCCGATCTGGGTTGACCTTGAATCGCCTACGCTCGAAGAAAAACGCTGGAT